>NZ_QNRX01000011.1:43374-110206 GCF_003317055.1 Alkalibaculum bacchi | reverse complement strand
GTTCCCATAAGTACCTTCTTCCTCTCTGATGAATTTATTATATCAGATTCAAGAACATACCATGTTTAACTTCTCCGTTTTTTATTCTATCACCAACGCTTTTAAATACTCCTCAAAATCATTTGGATGATGTTTATATCGTAAATTTAGTTAACCTAACTATATCATAAGTTGATCGAAGACTTCACCTCACTTCTTTGTCTATGGGGATTTCTTTTACCAAATCATCATCCTTTGTCCTTTAAATCTTTTGTTTTTACAACAATAGCCGTATTTTTTCACTCCAGCATGGACATGAAATTTCTTTTTTCTCCTACTAGGTAATGGATATTGCTATAAAATGTGCAGATCCCTGGTGTTTTTGTTTTTTCACTTATATTGCACTCGATAAAAGTAATACGTTCAACATGCAGAATATGAACATTTATTGTGACGATGCGGTTCTCCGTTTATGGGTTACAACGTGATCAACGACTGGGATGTATCCAGTACCAGTTTCATCAATCACAAGTTGATATTAATATACCAAGTTCTTCCCCATGTCCTAACGAGTAATCATTAGGTTGTAAGGTGCTTCCTTGTCTTGTTTATGGACATAGTAGATATAGTATAGATTGCATTATTTAGAAAACAACCTGTAAGTCATATCGCCTCGTGCATAACAGAGTATTCCCAATGTCCAGTCGGAGACATGAAGATATCCATATTCTCCTGTATCAAATTGAATAGCGTTAGAACTGTAGTTTCCAACATGGTCTATATCAACCAAATCATCTATCGATGCAAAATTGCTACCGAATCGGTCATTCATACTCTCATATATCGTTTCACTCAATGTATTCTCTGAAACAGTATAAATATACATGTTCTCACTACTTAAGCTATGGAGCTGTATCGTGTTTCCATCTGTGCTGACTGTAACTTCACAGTAATCATCACCCTGTATTGTGGCACAGTTAAGTGATTTTAAATCCAGGCTACGAATAATTTGCTGCTTATCAAGGTCATATACAAACAACCCAAAATATCCATGGAAAATCACAATATCATCAGAAGCGTAATTCAGTTCTGGTATACCAACAGTATCAATATTCTGCTCTGGCGACCAGTCAGACACGGTCGGTTCTAACGTCTTTTGTCTGAAATCCTGTTCTGTATTTTCAGCATGATTTGCCGCAAGTCCCACGCACAAGACTACGACAAATATGACTACAGTAATGATATCCTTTTGTGCTCATTATCAAAATCCCCTGCTACAGCCAATGTCATTAAGTTAAGAAATTAAAATCAAAATTTAAGAACAGAGTATGTTAAAAATTCATACCCTGTTCTTTTTTTTATGTAATTTATCAAAAAACTAATATTTTTTCAAAAGAAAGCTTGACAAATAGGCTAAAAAATATGGCGAAGCCCCTTAGATAGATATATTTTTAAGGAGGTTCTCACATGAACGAACTTGCAGATTCTATAAAGGAAAAATTATACACGGTATTAACTGAAATGCAAGAATACTCGTGGTTGCCTGTCAATAACCCTGGTATAGATTTTACTCGAAAAAGAAAACTGGATTTCAAAGAAATGCTCAATATTTTGCTTTCTATGGGAAGAAGCAGTTTAAAACGTAAGCACATGATAGTTTACTTTAAATATAATTTTTTAGATACTATTACGATATAATATAAATAAGAATTGAACTAAAGTAAGAAAGTCTAGGAGTGATATCCTAATACTGAAATACTGATAAATAAATTTGATATCAAAGATAGTAATGAGCTTAATTCTTTGGAAGCAGATTTTACAAGCTCTAGGTTAAAGGATATTATACAGCATGGTATAAAAGGTGATTTTAACTTGGAGCATCTACTAAAATTCCACTACAATATATTCCAGGATATCTATCATTGGGCTGGCCAGGTAAGGACTATTAATATTGAACAGCCTGAACCTACATTAGGTGGTATATCTATTGAATATTCAGATGTTAATAATATTCAATTATATATTGTTACTTCCTTATCTAAAGCAAAATCAATTAAGTGGAATAAATTAGATGTTGAGAGCAAATCACAATTGTTTTCAAAATTTATGGCTGATTTATGGAGTATTCATCCCTTCCGCGAAGGTAATACAAGGACTATAATTAATTTTTGTTGTTTTTATGCTGAAAAGGAAGGATTTCCTCTTGATATCTTAATCGCAATTTTGGTTACAGCTCTTTTAACCCTGACAACCGACTGGAGAAAAGGTACCGTAGATGTGACATATGCCCTCATAAGGTAATTCTCATTTTGTCTATTCTTGATTTTTAAGTGAAATCATCATTCGTATCTCTTTGTACTGAACTCCACCGGCCTCATATTCAAATATATTTCCTTCTTTAAAACCTGCTCTTTTATAGAGCTCAATGGCCGCCATGTTATCAACTTCTGCACTGGTATAAAGTTTTAACACATCAGGATAATTTTCTTTGAAAAAAAGCAAAAACTGTTTTAATGCTTGTTTTCCAAAGCAGCAGTTCTGGAAAGATGACCCTATCATAAATCTGCTCATTGACCAACCATTTAGTTCTTCATCAAAATCATACAAAACGAACCCTATCATTTGCGATTCATTATAAATTGCAAGAGGATATAGATTAGATTCATATGCTGCTTGTACTAACGAGAATTGGTTTGGTGCTACAAATCTTTTTTGATTTTCATTAACACTTAACTCTATGCACTCATTATAGTTTGTTCTATCAATTGGACGAAACTCTATTTTCATTTTTTATTACCTCTCAGTATTAAAAATATTTTTTATTACATATAATTCCACAAACATGACGAAGTTCATAAATGATGTTCAACTTATTTTATAAAATATTCTCTTTCTTTAATTCATTTATTGCATTTTTAATAGCCATTTTAATTATAAAATATCGTATTATTGCTGGTATAGCAATATATTAGGAAGAATAATTAAACTTGCAAATATATTTCTCACTTTTGAATCTCCTCTCCACAAATAGTATTACTGAACCCAAATTCATCAAAAGTTACTGTAATGTAATGTGCAACATCTGGAAGTTCCTCTGGCTTCTTCAATGTATTCATCATATGAGAGTATCATCATCTATACATGACGTATTTAAAGATTAATTTTCCAGATTAGATGATGTCGATCCTCTCCCCAATAATCTTTAATAAAATAGTCAGGTTCCCCAAATTTTTTTCTCCATATTTTCTGTGCATTGGAATATCCACTATCTAGACAAAACTGATTAATTCCTTTATCTCTTAATACTTGAGTCATAGAGTTCAATAATAAATTACCTATTCCCTGTCCTTGGTAATCTGGTCTTACAAAAACTGTACCTAGTTCATAAAGATTTTCATATTCTTCATTTGTACAAGTACATATTAAGTCACTTGCAGGCCCATACTCTATTGTACCAACTATACAGCCTCTATCTTCTGCTGCTAGGAAATATCTAAGTTTTCCATTGCTATCTAGATCATTTTCTAAATACTGCTTTTTAAATTCAATTTCTTCCTTTAAATCACCTACCAAACCTTCTATACCTTCCTTAATAAAGGTATCTTCAACTACAGTTTTGAAGAACTCAAATAGTTCCCCTCTATCATCTACAGTTGGTCTTCTAACTTTAATGTGAATCAATTTAATCCCCCTCCTTTAAACAAGCTGTTCTAGTTAACGTTATCAATCCTACTACCTGACAAAAGATACAATAAATATCCTTCGTCGCAAGCTCCTTAGGATGACAGAACATGATTAATGAACATAAATTTACTTACATACATCATACAAACGCTCACTATATTAACTCATCAAGCATATTACTTCATATCTCCAACCTTGCTTTTCTCATTTTCATTCTACAATTAGGCCTTTTATATAATGTCATCAGAATTATACTCTCAATATGGGACTAGGAAACAGTATTGATGTCTAAATCTCCTCGTCTGTTCTTGGGGCATATCGACAAAATGGAATTTGGCATTCTTCACTGGCTGGTATTGTCTTCATCAATATCAGTGAATATCCAATGGAAATTGCGCATAATATCATGGCTACAAAAATCTGGTATTGCTTAGAACCGGTTTCGTTTGCAAAAACACTGAGTGCATTAAGAATACTATGTGTTATGATACATGGCCAAAGTGATTTTCCGCGATGGAACAGTGTGACAAATAGGTACCCAATTGCTATTGCATAACATACCTGACAGAAATTCGAGAGAATGTCTGTTCCGCTCCCGTTGAACAAATTCACTATATGTCCTATTCCAAACGTAATACTGGATACAATAATTGCAGTGCGTACATTATTTTTGCTCATAGCCTTAAAAAGAAATCCTCTGAAGATTACTTCTTCAAGAAATCCAACCAAAAGCATACTTCCAATATAGCATACCGTTTCAATTAAAGAATAATTTACCTTTACACCAGACCAAAGATTCACCGATGCAAGTATTATCAGAGGAATATAATACAGATATTTTTTTGCTGAATATTTGATTCCACACAATCCATAATAATTCTGCAATTCATTTTTCTTTACAAAGGAGTACAGAATCACAGTAAGCACAATATTCCAAAAAAGTGTAACTGATTTTTCCACTCCGATGATGGAAGATATATTATCAGCCATACTGCTTCCTACTACATATATGATTATCCAAACTACAGCAAACCATATTTCACTCTTCTTACAGAAAACTTTCATGTTGACACCTCACCAAATCCTTATTTTTCTGCATATCATACTAATACAATTAACTTCATAACCCCCTAGTTATTATAATCCATAATATGTAACTTTTCATATGCTTGGAACGAATTTAGAGATTCTCTATACAAAAAACAATCGATTCCCTTTATTAAAGAAACCTTTAATGGCTTTGGTAATGCCATTGACTATCTTGGACGCTACACTCACCGTATTGCCATTAGTAACTCAAGAATAAAGTCCGTTACACAATCACATGTTACTTTTTCGGCGAAAGATTATCGTACAAATGAAACAAATGAGATTATCATTACTCATGTGGAATTTATCCGTCGCTTTCTAATGCATGTGCTTCCTTGTGGTTTCCAAAAAATTCGATACTACGAATTCCGGTGCACCCAACTCCTATGAGTAAAACACTCAAAAACAAGGAAAAGCATATCATACAAAACCCATATACCGGCTACGATTTCGCGTTTTGGTACAATTGCGAAGAATCATATTTAGAGCAACTAGAGTTTTTCTCTAGCTGTTCTTTTTTGATTGCTCAAAATATGTACTTCACTTAAGAAATGTACCATATATATCCAATACAAAAATCCAGTTAGGACTAAAGTCTCTCATTCCAACTGGTTTCAATACTTTAGCCTCTTATTCAATTATTCCATTCAACCACTGTCCCATCAAGGAGGGTAACAATTACCTTATCTTCAAACACTACCATCTTCTCAATCATCCTAATAAACAAGTCTATGTCAAATTCTTCAATTAACTCTCCATGCCCTACAGTATCAGTAAACTCCCTTGTTCTGTACCTCTTAAGTTCATCTTCTGTTTATTTTTTAGGTTGTTGAAGTAATCACCTTATTATGATAAACTTTTTGTATATATTACCAAGTAAAATATTTGAAGTGACAACAGTCATGTTGTACTTCAAAAACAATCTCCCCATAAAAAGGTGAACATTTGCATAAAATAATGATAGTTGAGGATGATAAAGCGTTATCAAATGGCATCGCCCTTGCTTTGAAATCCTCTAACATGGTGCAGAATATGTAGATGAAAATGCCTTGTCCGTGGCAATTAAACGACTACGTGACAATCTGGAGAACGATCCAGCCAAACCTCAATATATCAAAACTATTTATGACATAGAAGGCAACCCATTGAAAACGGATTTGATGAAACCAAGATGTCATGTTTGGAACCCTTTTACTCAAAAGATATAAAACTAATTTCAAGCCAAATTTACAGCTGACTCAAAAATAATGGTACAAGTCAGCTATAGAAAGACTTCTGTTCTATTTTGTTATACTGTTCAATTATAATAGCAAAACACAAATTCTGAAGGATTTTTTTACCTAGTCCTGTCACATGGTCGTATCATTTTTATTGCTTATTAGTTTTCCCGTTGCCATTTGCACAAATACATTTATGATTTACAGAATTTCTTATGCTATTTTCATACAGCTCTATTAGTTTAAGCTAAATCTTTAATTCTGCATCTTTTTAAAATTACAACCTGCAGAAAAGAAAAAACAGAACATCACATACGATATGCGTTACAGCATGTGCAACCATGGCATACTGAATGCCATATTTACGGTAGAGCCTTCCAAATACCAATCCAAAGCTGCCATTTAACAGTATGCACCGAGTAACAATCAGAAAACTCAGATGACCAAACATCACAATTGTTGCTGGAAGGTGTCCTAATGCAAATAATACTGCAATAACAATATTACTTACCACCATAATCCATGCAGGAATGGATTCCTTATCTGCCTTTCTATCAAATATCTTCCATAAAATCATTATTAGAAGAGACATAAGAAACCATCTCATCAGCAATTCTTCTACCATTCCTCCATATAGAACTTTCGCTAGCAGATAATAAATCGAAAATGTATATGTTTCATAATATTCCGCTACTGGCACCAACAACTTTGCAAATATCAGATAATCCAGTACAAAGAACAAAATACCACAAATGGCTCCACCTGCTAGTGCTTTTTTAAAATAGCTCCCTGACCACGCGAAACTGCGAAGCAGACCAATTTTATCCGCTAACAGATAACCAATAAAGCCACAGATTGCTGCATAGAGAACTGTTTGGATAGTAATACTTGAAATAATCGTTGTTTTAGAAACCTGAGATAATATTTCTTGGGTAATCACTCCTGTTCCAATTTCATAGTTTGCTAAGGAGATACCTGCTACCAATGCAAAAGGCAATACAATCAATACAAATTTAAAAGCATTTATATATATCTGTTTCATTTCATTTACACCCTTTCACCAACGCTTCTAGTTTCTGAATAATACTCTTGTAACGCACGTCCTCTCTAAGAATATAAAAGGCAGGATTGTCTTTCACAGCAGACAGCATAGACTTGCGAATGAACTTTTCGTTCTGTGGTGCCCCATTTCCTATATCAAATTCCATAAACCAGTCATCAATCAAATCGAAATAAGAATCTCCATGTAGACTGAATGGAAAAAAATCCTCTAGACAGATTTTTGTATACTGTTCCAGCATTTCAAGAGACTTATCCATTTCACCATGCATGCAGTATAAAAGAGCTGCAGAATAATACACTGGTACAACAGCATTGGGTTGCAGTTTTGCCACTTGAAAAATATCTGCAATTTGAAGAGATCTATTAATAATCTCCGTCGATTTTTCTTTATTATCTTCATAAAGCATACTGTACTGAGCTGCCTCAGCGACTAATATAAGGAGGTGCTGATAGATACTGATCTGATAGACCCGCATTGCTTTTTCCCTTTCTCCCAACATCTGATAAACTTGAGCCAGGCTTTCTGTTTCCTGAGATAATGGTCTAACTGATTCGTCCAAAAGTTCTAATGCATCATTTGGTTTTCCCAACATCATATCCAAAATCACTTCTAAATTAACAGCTGCTTTTACATCATTAATATCTTCACTTTCATTTTTCACCCTTCTTGCCAATGTGAGCGCCCACATTAATACATCTTCTGGTATTTCAGCCGCATCATAGTGATTCATCAACAAGACTGTCATTTGAAGAAGAAACGGGAAACATGAATAGTATTTTTTAATCTTTTCATCCAATTCTAACTTAACATCTATAAATGGTTTCGTTCCAAGTATTCCCTTAAAGTACAGATACTTTCTTCGGATTTCTTCCTTGGTCATTTGTGGTTCATAGCCTATCAATTTATCAATACTAATATTAAAATAAGATGCAAGTCGAGGTAATAAGGTTATATCTGGAAGGCTGTTTTCTGATTCCCATTTGGATACTGCCGCTTTAGAAACACCAATGTAAGAAGCAAGTTCCTCTTGTGTAATATTCATTTCACGTCTTTTTTTAGCGATACATTTCGCTAAATGAATTTCATTCATAGATAAACCTCCTTTATTTCTTTATTTTACAATTAAACTATATACCCCGCTTCAACTTATTTCAAGGGAGTTAAAGTTGATTTTAAGAAACAAAGTCAACCTATGGTTTACTTTAAACAGGACGACGTCCATAAACTTGAAACGGATGATTACTCCTTGAAATTTATATAAAAAATAAAGGCATCAATACTACTGACACCTTTAAATTATTCTTTATGAAGTTATAAATCATGACGTCGCACCTTTCGCTCTTTTATTCGGCCCGGTATACAACCTCAAATTCCTCGCAGACAACGAGCATATTCTCTGAAAATGTCTGTTCAATCTCTATTAGTTCTTTTGCAAAGCAAGATGCATGGACTTCCCGCCAAAATCGTAAGCTTCTGTCTCCTTCGCCTTCCAATATGCACTGACATTCAAAAACGGTACTACCTTTACGGATGTTGCCCTAATAATGCACAGAGCACTTCCGCCCGTTTTCAATATGATATTGTGATCCCCACCTTCGGCAGATCGCAGTTTTCATATTCATAGAACGGATAGGCGGAAGCCGTGGCGGTCTTAATTCCACTCAGAGTCAGCTGCAACAGCAGATCGGGATCATCGCTTCCATAACACCACGCTTCATATTGTTCATTTTTGTAGGCAGGTTTTTCATGAGTGTACGCCTGCCAAAGTTCTTGTTCTTTCATAATATTATATTTTCCTTTCTAAATCAAAACAGGAAAGCCCATCGATTAGGCTTAAATCATCTTCGAGAAGTAATATTCTATTCATTTATTTTCTCCCTTCTCCGTCCATAAACGGTTTTCTCATTTTGGGGAATAATCCATATACGGCTGAACCGTACCACACCCAGTGTTGTAGGCATGTCCCATTATTCCTTATCCGAACCACAATACGTCATCAGAATTATACTCTCAACGTGCAAACTATGAGGAAACATATCTACTGGCTGAACTTCTTTTACTTTATATCCACTTTTACTTAATATCTTCAAATCCCTCCCTAAAGTAGCAGGATTGCAGGATACATAGATTACCCTTTTCGGGGACATGTGGATAATAGATTCTAGCAGTTTTTCGTCACAGCCTTTCCTTGGAGGATCCACGACTACCACATCTGCTTGTACGCCTTTTTCTACAAGCGCTGGCATTTCTTCTTCTGATTTTCCTGCTATAAATTCAGCGTTTTCTATTTTGTTTAGTGCTTTATTTTTGTTCGCGTCTTCTATGGCTTCTGGGACGATTTCTACGCCGTATACCATTTTTGCTTTTTGAGCTAGATATAGTGATATCGTTCCAATTCCACAGTATAAGTCGAATACTGTTTCCTTTCCTGTTAGCTCTGCAAATTCTGCTGCCTTATCGTATAAAATTTTTGTCTGTATTGGATTGACTTGAAAAAAGGATAATGGGGATATCTCGTATTTTAAATCCCCTATACTATCTATAATCTTTTCTCTTCCGTAAATGAGCTTATTTTCTTTTGATAAAACTACATTTGTCTTTTTTGTATTTATATTGAGGTAAAGGCTCTTTACATTAGGCAGATTCTTCTTTATAAAATCGATCAATTCTTCGGACCATTTAAATTTTTTATCATTTATAACGATGATAAGCATTATCTCATTATTGTAATAAGAAACTCTTTCTACGATTCCCCTTAATATCCCTTTATGAGTTTCTTCATTATAAATGGGGATTTTATTTTCTATAATAAATTGATTTAAATACTGTATCGTCATTGAACTTTGTTTACTTTGAATCTTACAATCCGTTAAAGGTACTACATTGTGGCTCTTCTTTTCATAAAATCCGAGTCCCTTTTTATGAATCTTGTATTGTGCTTTATTTCGGTAGTGAAAGGGTTCTTGCATTCCTATAATAGAATGCACTTTCATCTGATTTATATCTAAGCCACCTATTCTCGCTAGGGCATCCTTTACAATCTTTTCTTTTAACTCAAGTTGGTAAGTGTAATCTATATTCTGAGTCTGACAGCCTCCACATTGACCAACAAAAGTACAATTTGGTTTCACTCGATGTGAAGATGGTTTTACTAAATCAATAATTCTTCCTATAGCGTAATTTTTCTTGACCACAGTAATAATGATTTTTACCTCATCCTCTGGAATTGCCCCATCTACAAATATAGTAAAGCCTTCAATCTTGCCAACACCTTCTCCTGTAGCAGTGATGTCTATTATATTTAAAATGTACTCTTTATTTTTTTCAACTGGTATGATTTCCATATGCACTCCTAAATCACTTTATTTGTTTTATAGTTTAACATAATAAGCGGAAAGCGGAAAGGAAAACCAGAGGTGGTAAGCAAAATCATAATCGCCTAAGGCGATATAATGTAAGATCCTTCGCTACGCTCAGGATGACTTAACAGTAGCTAATGCTAAAAGTATAAGTTTCTATTAAAAAAATCGTGCTTCTAAATAAGAAACACGATTTTTATTGTTTGATTAGAACTTTAAATTGTAACAATATGTAAAGTGCATTCCCCCGCCTATAGGCGGGTTATGGTTTTGCTTACCACCTTACCATCTACATTTATTTAGCTTCCACTGCTTTTTGCTTAGGGAATGGATTGATGAACAAGAAGATTACGCCTATTGCTATAAATCCAATTATAGCTGCTTTTAATGGTGCAAGGAATACGTCTCCAGTCATGTTTCCTACAAAGCTAATCCAATAGGTTGATACAAATGCAAAAGCGTTCATTACAGCCATCATAATCGATACTGCCATTCCACCTAGAGATGGTGGTGCATACATTCCTAAAAGCATGATGGTAAGAGGCATCATTAACATGTAGAATATTCCCGTTACTGTAGTTCCTACAGTCATCATAAAGACGCTGTTGCCAAAGACGATCAATGCAATACCTGCAGCTCCACCTAAAAATGCTATAGTAATAATGAATTTTTGAAGTTTTTCATATACTTTTCCAAATAGAACACCTGAAATAGCGCCACCTACAGTATACATAGAAAGTACTACGGCAGATTGAGTAGCATCTCCTACTTGTTTTACATCAGCGATAATAGATGACATATTCATGAGCATTGGATAGATGAGCATCATCGTAAAACCAAAGATAATTGAGATTACCCACACAGATGCTGGCATCTTATCTTTTACTACATTTCCGGATGTATCAGCTGATACTTGTGGTTTTTCTGGCTCTTTTAAGAACAATAATACTAGAACAAAGGAGATGATTGCTGGGAAGTGACCGACAAAACATAATTCCCAAGACACGCCAGATAATGCGCCACCTAAGAATTGTAACGCGATACCGCCAATATTCATTACAAAAGAACCCACACCTAACATATTTGCTCTTTTTTGTCCTTCAAAGATTTCCATGACTAGTGCATTTCCTAATGGGCTTAAGATACCTAAGCTGATTCCGAATATTGCTCTAAAGACTAATACGATAGTAAAAGTGCTATTTACAAAAGCTGGTGCCATACCTGATATAGCAAATAAAGCTAATCCTAACAAAGCCAATGGTTTATAACCCACTTTTTTACCTGCTACAGCTCCAGTAATGAGCGTAGATGGAATAATTAATAATGATGGAAGTGTAGATGCTAGCAGTATAGTTGTAAATGGTACATCTGGAAAAGCTGCAGCGATATTAGCTATTGCTGGGGTAATCGTACCCACACCCATTGCTACAAAGAATATGGTCATAATTGCAAATACTGTTAATTTATTGCTTTTCATTTTTCTTCCCCCTTTTTTAAAAAAATAATAGTCGACTTTTCGAAAACGATTTCAATTACAATCTACAGCCTCCTTATTTATAGTTTTAACTTAACTTAATTTAAGTATACTTTATTGTATTTATCTTTGTCAATATAATATTATAAATATATGTATAAAATTTATTTTAAGTTAATTTAAAACTTGTACTACGTTTTTGTTTATAAAATTGCATAAATACTCTTTTATTTGATATTCAAAACCTATTATTGTATAATATGCATACAAGGAGGCGATAATGTGGCTAGTTATAAGACAAGCAAGGATTCTAAAAACCGTATTATTGAAACTTGTAAGGAACTTTTTTACTTACAAGGTTATACAAAGACCACTTACATCGATATATGTAAAAAAGCAAGTAGTAATCCTGGGTTAATCAACTACTATTTTAAGACGAAACAAAATATTGCTGCCCATATCTACGGGGAATTTATGAGTAGCATCAAACAAAGTGTAAGAGCGTACTTAACACATCACTATGGTGAATACGATTTACAATACGGTACAACACTTGAAACTAGAATTTTAACAGAATTATTGAAGCGAGATGAACATCTAAGAACTTTTTATTATGAGATTTGCAGTACTGGCCTAGAATTTGATTCCGATGTAATCTATAAATTCTACAAGCTGCATATTGATACCTATAATCTTGCTTTTTCAGAAGATGAAATCAAACTAATACAAACTACTGTTGTGGGAGCTGGAATTGGTATCATAAAAAAAATGATTGAAGGATATTTTAGTTGTGATGAAGAAACCATCTTTAATTTTAGAATAAGGACTATGTATAAACTCATGAATGTATCGGATGAGCGAGTTAATGAAATATTAAATGAAACGAAAAAAATTTTTGATCAAATGAAATTTGAAATAGAAAATTACTTTATCTTTACTTTAGAGATGTGAGTCTAATATAATCTTAATTGTCAACAATATTATTAGCTTTTTTATATAAAAGAGACTATAATAAATATAATGACTTTAATTTATAGGTGGTATTAATATGAACGAAAAAATTCTCGTAGTGGATGACGAAGCATCTATACAAGATTTGCTGAAATTGGATTTAGAATTTGAGGGTTATATTGTAGATACTGCAAGTGATGGACAAGAGGCTTTAGAAAAGGTAGATTCCTTCAATCCAGACTTGATGATTTTAGATTTGATGCTTCCAAAAATGAATGGTTATGATGTTTGTAAAAAAGTAAGTGCGCAAAAAAGCATTCCCATTATTATGCTTACAGCAAAGACGGATATAATTGATCGAGTTTTAGGTCTTGAATTGGGCGCGGATGACTACATGACAAAGCCCTTTGACAATAGAGAGCTCATCGCTAGAGTCAAAGCATTACTGCGAAGAAGTTCTAATGTGCCTGCAAAATCTGAAGAGGATGCTATCGTTAATGATGAAATCAAAATTATCTTAAATGAAAGAAAAGTTCTAGTTAACGATTACGAAATTCATTTAACGCCAAAAGAGTTTGAATTGCTTCATCTTCTAGTTTCTAGCCCAGAGCAGGTTTTTTCAAGAGAACATCTTTTAGAACAAGTGTGGGGTTATGATTATTTTGGGGATACCCGATCAGTGGATATGCACATACAAAGGATCAGAAAAAAAGTTGGTCAATACGCTAAACACAATTATATTCAAACGGTCTTTGGAGTAGGATACAAAATGAGGAGATTTGAATGAAATTAGCTTTCCGTTCAAAATTTATATTCGCAAACGTAACCCTTGTTTTACTGACAATGTTAGTATTAGCCACTGTCGTAATTCAAGGGTTAATTCATTATAATTTTGATTCTGTGCAAAAAAATCTAACGGAACGTGCTGCTGAGGCAGTCTTCTATATACAACAAGAAATCAAAGCAGAATCCCCTTCCGTAGATCAGTATGACACCGTACTCAAAAGAAAAAGCTTGTCCATTGCAGAAAACCTCTCTAGTGTAAACTACACTCGTGTTCTTTTACACGATGCAAAAGGCAATTTTATCACAGACTCAGCAAATGTAGAAACATCTATTGCTGAAGACGTAAATGAGGAAATCGAGAGAGCATTAACTTTATCAAGCAGAAAATCTCTATCTGTGTATAAAAGAGTCGATGATATTAGCCGGATTTTTTTATCAACTCCTATATACATAGATAATACGGTCATAGGTGTAATTACTTTTATTTATTCCCTTGAACTAATGGATACTATTATAGACCACATTATAAGATTATTTATTGTAACGTGTATTATAAGCTTAATCCTTTCCTATATTTTAAGTCGTTCTATAACCCACTCTCTATTAAAGCCTATCCGGTTATTAGTAGAGTCTACGAAAAAAGTTTCTCAGGGTAATTACACTGAAATCATACAGTATGAAGTAAATGACGAAGTTGGAGAACTTACTCATAACTTCAATCAGATGATTTTTGACATTTCAGATAAAATTACGAAAATAAATGATGAAAAACAAAAATTAGCCTCTATTATATCCTCCATTGACGATGGTATCTTTGCAGTAGGATTAAAAGACAATATTTTAATGGTTAACAATAAAGCTAGAAGTATTCTCGATTTAGGGGATGAGCCTATTACCGCTGAAGTTTTTAATCAAATACCTTTTATAAAACAAATGGTAAAAGAAGTTTTAGATGGAAAAAGCGAATATATTCAAGAGTTAGATTATGAAGATAAACACCTTTTCTCTTATTCTACTTTGATTATAAACAATGACAAAAATATTGGCGTGCTAGTGGTCATACGAGATATTACTAAGATGTATGCTTTAGAAAGCGAACAAAAGAACTTTATCTCTAATGTGTCCCATGAACTGAGAACCCCTCTTACAACTATTATCGGTTACACAGATTTACTCAATAGAAGAGGTACAGATAATCCAGAACTCCTTTCTAAAAGTCTTAATACGATAAATAGTGAAGGTCAAAGGCTACTTCGTCTAGTGAATGATCTACTCTCTCTTTCAAAATACGAGCGAGCTGATTTTAAATTAATATTGACTAGTGTAGATATCAATACTCTTTTAGAAGACGTCATTAACCAAATGAAAATAAAAAGTCTTAAATACAATGTAGACATCGATTATAAAAGACTGGAACTTCCTACTATTCATGGAGACTATGATCGATTAAAGCAGGTATTTATCAATATATTAGATAATGCCATAAAATACTCTAACCCTGGCGATATTATAAATGTAGTAGCCATAAACTACGACGACTATGTAGAAATATCGATTAGAGACTATGGTCCAGGTATTCCTGAAGATAATTTCAGTCGAATTTTTGATGCTTTTTACAGAGTAGAAGAGGATCGTTCTCGTCAAATAGGCGGCACGGGGCTAGGATTATCCATCGTAAAAAGTATTGTTGAAAGTCATAATGGCCAAGTGCGCATTGAAAGTAAAACAGGAGAAGGTACTATGGTAGTTGTGAAATTATTACTGGAAAAAATTTAATTTACAAGTTTGTTACACTATAGTCTCTACTTTAATTATATATACCATATACAATTAGAACTTGTAAATTCCTTTAAAGGAGATGAGAAAGTGGCTATTAAAAAGTTGTTCATCGTCCTCTTAATTTTTCTGATTTCCACAGGATGTTCTCCGATTTTTTTAAAAGAAAATAATCCTGTTGTTTTAGATAATTCAACAGGTTTGAATGAAAATCAGACTTTAATTCAAAACGCAGCAGATGAGAGTGATCGAGCATTAATAAAAAATATTGATGATAATTTAACTCAAGGTTTGGTTTATGATATATCAAATGATGGCGAATTATTGCTTATGGGCATTCCTACAAATTCGATAAACGCAAATATAAAGACGACAAATAGTTATTCTAATCTATACACGTATAATATTAAAAACAAACAACAAAAGCAAATCCTTCTCTCCTCAAAAGAGCAAAGCAATGCTGTTTTTGATGAAAAAAACAAGGGAATGATTTATGTAGAGTATAATAAAGATGCAGATGGTCGAATTGTGCCTGATTCCTACAAGCTAAATTGGACAGATTATGAAGGTTCCCAAACAAAAAACATTTCACTTACAGAAGAAAGTGTGTCTCCTAAGTTTTCTTTAATAGATGATGATCTTTTAATCTATGGCAACTCAAAAGGTCAAATTCAACTAGTAAAAACCAGCAATATTGTGCGGAAGCAAATTCTTAGAGACACTTATACTCTGACCAATAATCTTAGTATTTACAAGATAGACTGTTTTGATGATTACAAACTAGCCTTCTTTTTAGCTATGAATCCAACGACGAATGCGATGGATTTGTACTATGTAGTCTTAGACGAAAAAGAGATCGAGCCTGTACTAATGCAAAGTAATGTGACAGATTTTTCTCTTTCTAAAAAAGATCAATCTATTTTGTATAGCGTTACAGATAAAAATCAGACAGTATTAATGCATGTGGATATGTATTACAATAAGCAAGTATTGTATAAAGGTCCTATGTCTATGTTTTACCTTACACCAAATGAAAACCAAATCATTTACAGGGAAAAAGTTGACGAATCATCTAATAATCAAAATCTATGGATTATGAACACGGATGGAAGTAAGTCCATGCAGTTAGCCTCTAATCTAAAAATTGCCAGTGATAAAATCGTCTTTTCACCAGATATGCAGACCATTTACTTTTCTGTTCTCTATTTAAAAGATAGCGAAAGCAACACCAAGGAAGTATTAAAGCACCGAGTATATGCAATTGATTTTTCCAATTTGAAGAAATGACCTCGCTATTATGAAATGTAAACAAAAATCCAGACTACTTAAATCGTCTGGATTTTTCTAATTTTTAAAGGTGGTAAGGTGGTAAGCAAAACCTAAAGTCACCACCGGTGGCTTTAGGTTTTGCGCTATGCCTATGCACTTAAAGACCCTTCAGGCTGTCCCGGTCATCCTGAGCGCAGCGAAGGATCTTACATTATATGCCTTAGGCGATTATGGTTTTGCTTACCACCTTGAAGCTTACCACCTTACTACCTTAATTACAATACCGTCGCTTTCCCATCATATATAAGTCCTCTTTGAGGATCTAAGGTGATGGTTTTTCCTTCTTCTATGTTTTGCATTGCGTCTTCTACGCCTACGATAATTGGAATACCAAATTGTAGCGCTGCAATTGCGCCTTGTGAGGTTAAGCCGCCTTCTTCGGTGATTACTCCTGCAGCATCTCTAATATAAGAGATGTTATCTTCGTCTACTCCGTAACACACTGCAATATCTCCTCTTCTAAAGTTCGTGTTTCCTTTTCTATCAATTAATCGAGCTACACCAGTTACAGGTTGTTTTCCTATTCCCATGCCTTTTATAAGCACTTCACCAATCGTTTGAATCTTGATCATATTTGTAGTGCCTTTTACACCAACAGGCACACCTGCAATGATCACTACTAAGTCGCCATTTTTTAATATTCCTTTTTCGACCGCTGTATCAACAGAGTTTTTGAAAAGAGAGTCCATATCTCTTATCTCACCCTGTATACAATTTACACCCCATACTAGAGACATTGTCCTTACAACTCTTTCATCATCAGCCATGGCCACAATTGGAGCTGTTGGTCTAAATTTTGAAATCATTCGAGCTGTATGACCTGATTTTGTAATGGCTATAATGGCTGCAGCGTTTAATTGCTCTGCTGAAGAACTTGCAGCGTGGCTTACTACATTTGCTACAGATATCTCACCCGAAAAATTATGTTTGACTAATCTTTGGTATTCTGAAGATTGTTCTGTAGTTACAGCAATTCGAGCCATCGTTTCAACAGCTTCTATAGGGTATTTCCCGGCAGCGGTCTCTCCAGAAAGCATAATAGCATCTGTTCCATCAAAGATTGCATTGGCAACATCTGTTACTTCTGCTCTAGTAGGCCTTGGATTTCGGATCATAGAGTCTAGCATCTGTGTTGCGGTAATAACTGGCTTTCCAAGCCTGTTACACTTTTTTATAATTTCTTTTTGAACTAGAGGCACTTCTTCAGCTGAAATCTCAACACCTAAATCTCCTCTAGCCACCATGATTCCATCAGACATATCTAGAATAGCGTCTATATTGTTTACGCCTTCTCTGTTTTCTATTTTAGATATGATTCTTATATTTTCGCCATTATTTTCTTCTAGAACCTTTCGAATAGCTAAAACATCTTCTGTTTTTCGGATAAACGAAGCTGCAATATAGTCAATACCTTCTTCAATACCGAATATAAGGTCCTTTACATCTTTTTCCGTAATAGCAGGTAAATTAATCTTTGTATCTGGGAAGTTTAAGCTTTTATTATTTTTTAGTTCTCCCCCATTTAGTACATCACATAAAATATCAGCCCCATTGATTTCTTTTACACTGAATTTAATGAGTCCGTCATCGGCTAAAATAAAATCGCCTATTTTTAATTCTTCTGTCAATTTATTGTAGGTAATAGCTACTTTCTTTTCATTTCCTAATATATCTTCAGTAGTCAAAGTGAACTCGTCACCTTTTTCAAGATAGATACCACCATTTTCAAATTGCTTAATTCGAACTTCTGGTCCTTTTGTATCGAGCATAATAGCAATTGGAAGGTTTAATTTTTCACGAACCTTTTTAATCAGGTTAAATTTTTTCTTGTGTTCATCATGAACACCATGAGAGAAATTTATTCTTGCTACATTCATACCCTTTTTAATCAGCTGAGTTAATACTTCTTCCGATTCACTTGCAGGGCCTATGGTACATACGATTTTTGTCTTTTTCATGTTATCCTCCTATATAGATAAAATATCCGCAATTTCAAATGCATCCATATCAAATTCCTTTTTTATTTTAAGAGCTTCATCAATATCCATGTCAAGATATTGATTTCCACGAATACAGGTTACTCTAGAATCTGCACCTTGTAGCAATAAATTTACGGCCCTATTTCCCATTCTGCTAGCTAAAATTCGATCGAAAGAGGTAGGACTTCCACCCCTTTGAATATAGCCTAATGTAGTTCCTCTCGTAACAACACCTGTTCGCTCTTCAATTCCCTTGCACATTTCATTAAAATCTCCAGCACCCTCTGCTAAAACGATAATACTGTGTAATTTTCCTCGGTCTTTCCCTCTTAAAAGCTTGTCGCAAATAGCATCTAAATCATAATCTCTCTCAGGAACAATAATAGACTCTGCTCCACCAGCTAAACCTGAAAACAATGCAATATCTCCACAATCTCTGCCCATAACTTCAACTACATTTACTCTATTGTGAGAACTCGTAGTATCTCGTATCTTGCCTATGGCATCTATAGCTGTATTTAAGGCAGTATCAAACCCTATAGCGTAATCTGTACATCCAATGTCATTATCTATAGTGCCGGGAACACAAATGGTCTTTACATCTTGCTTGCTTAATTTTTGTCCACCTTTAAAAGAGCCATCTCCTCCTATAACAATAAGGCCTTCAATGCCAAAATCTTTTAATACTTTAGCAGCTTTCTTTTGACCTGCTTCCGTTTTAAAGTATTCTGATCGTGAAGATCTTAAAATTGTCCCGCCCTTTTGAATGATGTCTGCTACAGAATAAATGTTTAAAGGCTCTATGTCCTGTTCTAGCAATCCTTGATACCCTCTTCGTATTCCAAAAACTTCGACTTTATTATATATGGCTGTTCGCACAATCGCTCGAATAGCGGCATTCATACCAGGTGCATCTCCACCACTGGTTAATACTCCAATTCTTTTCATTTTTGCATCTCCTCATTTTCTCCATAGACTTTTATATTATTATCGCCAAATATAGTAGACAACTCATGTATAAGCTTTTGATTTATATTTACCCATAAGTTTTTATTTGACTTAAACTTTTTATTTGTATTTTGAATAGATAAAACAACAGGTGTTTCTCCAGGATGTTGAGCCAAAATACTTTTTACTCTATCTATAATAGGATTTGTCATTTCAGGAATTCTAATCTCTAAGCTAT
Source organism: Alkalibaculum bacchi (assembly GCF_003317055.1). NCBI lineage: Bacteria > Bacillati > Bacillota > Clostridia > Eubacteriales > Eubacteriaceae > Alkalibaculum > Alkalibaculum bacchi. Next base: position 90,334 of record NZ_QNRX01000011.1, on the reverse strand, counting down.
TTTTTCCATTAGAACTCCTATTATCATTAAATTTTGACAATTCTATTATTGTCTCACAAATAATACTTGAACTTTGTTCTTCATTAATATTGATTTTTCCCTTTATAAGCACAGTACTGTCTATATTGACAAGTTGTCCATACTTTTCGTAAATATTAGGAAACACTACTATATCTATACTTCCATATAAATCCTCTAAAGTCAAGAAGCACATCATCGCATTCTTTTTCGTCAACATGTTTTTTTCTGTGTAATAATGCCTCCTACTGTAACCGTACTTCCATCCTTGATTCCAATCTCTTTTAACTCTTCCTGATTGTCAATCATGCTGCTGTCTAAAGATACTTTGTTTACAAGGAGCTTTTCGTATTTTTTCAAAGGATGACCCGTTATATATAGACCTAGTATTTCCTTCTCCAGTGCTAATTTCATATCTTCTTCGAACTCTTCGATATCAGGTAAATTTTCTCGAAAAATACTGCTTTCTTGCATATTTTGAAAAAGAGATATCTGACCTTCTATTTTGTGTTTTTTATCCTCATTTATATTATCAATAATTTTTTCATATACATTCATAAGTTGTGAGCGGTAAACTTTTAATGAATCAAAAGCTCCACACTTAATCAAACTCTCTACAGCTCGTTTATTTAAAACTTTCCCATCATTTCTCTTGTAGAAATCAGTAAAGGAAATATATGCTTTCTCTTCTCTCTTTGCAATAATAGACTGTACTGCATTTTCCCCAACATTTTTGACTGCAGCCAAACCAAAACGAATCTTGTCTCCTACTACTGTAAATTTCTCATAACTTTCATTTACATCAGGAGGCAATACATTAATGGACATGTTTTTACAATTCATAATATATTGAGCTACCTTTTTGTCATTGCCCATAACACTTGTCAAAAGGGCGGCCATAAATTCTATCGGATAATATTTTTTAAGCCAAGCTGTTTGATAAGCAATTACTGCATAAGCTGCTGCATGAGATTTGTTAAAAGCATAATTGGCGAAGTCAATCATCTGATCGTAAATCTTATTGGCCTGTTCTTCACTTACTCCACGTCTTAAGGCACCTTCTACAGTAATATTTCCAGAATCATCTAATTCTCCATGTATGAAGACTTGTCTTTCTGCTTCCATAACGTCCATCTTTTTCTTAGACATAGCTCTGCGAACAAGGTCGCTACGAGCCATAGAATATCCAGCTATATCTCTTACAATTTTCATAACCTGTTCCTGATAAACCATGCACCCATAAGTGACCTTTAAAGTAGATTCTAATATAGGATGAATGTACTGTATATTTTCAGAATTCTTTTTGTTTTTAATGTAAGTAGGGATGGAATCCATTGGACCTGGCCTATATAATGAAATTCCTGCAATAATGTCCTCGAAGGAGTCTGGTTTAAGATTCGTCATAAACTTTTGCATTCCTGCACTTTCTAATTGAAAGATGCCTAGGGTGTGACCGCTAGATATAAGTTCGTATACGTTTTTATCGTCATATTCTAAATCATCAATATCAATCTCTATATCTCTATTCTTCCTAATATTCTCTATAGCATCTCGAATAACCGTTAAAGTTCTCAAACCTAAAAAGTCCATTTTGAGTAATCCTAGTTCCTCTAATAAAGTCATAGTGTACTGAGTAGAGATTACTTCATTATTCCGATATAAAGGCACGTATTCTACTAAAGGTTTGTTAGAGATTACTACTCCCGCTGCATGGGTAGATGCATGTCTTGAAAGCCCTTCTAAGGACTTTGCAATCTCTATTAGATTATCAACTTCTTCATCTTCCCCCATCATTTTAGCTAGATTAGGATTGTTCTTGACTGCCTTTTGAATATTCATCCCTATCTCCATAGGGATCTCCTTTGCGACTTTGTCGACCTTCCCATAAGGAATATCTAAAGACCTTCCTACATCTCGAATAGATTGCCTTGCAGCCATAGTTCCAAAGGTAATGATTTGAGCCACATGGTCATGTCCATATTTTTCAATCACATAATCAATGACCTCTTGTCGCCTTTCATAACAAAAATCGATATCAATATCAGGCATGGTCACTCGGTCTGGATTTAAAAAGCGCTCAAAGAGCAAGTCGTATTTAATAGGGTCTATTGCAGTAATGTCTAAAGAGTAAGCAACTATGCTTCCTGCTGCGCTGCCTCGCCCTGGCCCAACCATGATCTGATGGTCCTTCGCGTATTTAATAAAGTCCCATACAATAAGAAAATAATCATTATAGCCCATAGAGTCAATAACAGACAACTCATATTTCATACGATCAGTCAGTTCTTCTGTGACTTTATCGTACTTTTTAGCTAATCCTTTATAACAAAGATCGCTCAAGTATTTCTTAGGGTCCTCTTCTCCTGGTGGAAGCTGAAATTTAGGCAAATGAGTTGTATTGAAATCTAATTCTGCGTTGCACTTTTCAGCAATAATATTGCTATTATCTACAGCTTCTGGCATATCATAAAATAAATCCATCATTTCCTCGCGGGATTTTAAATAAAACTCATCCCCTGGAAACTTCATTCGATTGCTATCAGAAACACTGGTTGCCGTTTGGATACACAACAAAATGTCGTGATTTTTCGCATCTTCCTTTTTCACGTAGTGAACATCATTTGTTGCGATTAAAGGAACCTTTGTCTCCCGAGACAAAAGGGCTAGGCCTTGCTTTACTTTCAGTTGTTCTGGAATGCCATGGTCTTGAACTTCTAGATAATAGTCCTCTCCAAATATATCCTTGTAATCTTGAACAAGGTGTCTTGCTTTCTCTAGATTATTCGCCATAATTGCTCTAGGAATATCTCCTGCTAGACAAGAACTTAAAGCAATAATCCCTTGACTATGACCTTTCAAGTAATCTATATCAATCCTAGGTTTATAGTAAAAGCCCTCTACAAATCCAGTAGATACAATTTTCATCAAATTTCTATATCCTTCTTGATCTTTGGCTAGTAGTACAAGATGACCTGGATTTGAGTCTTGTTTTGAATCCTTATGGTGTAGGGTTCTAGGTGCTGTGTATACTTCACATCCTATTATAGGTTTTATCCCTTCCCTGACACATTGTTTGTAGAAATCTACAACGCCAAACATGACCCCGTGATCCGTAATGGCTAAACTGTTCATGCCTAATTTCTTAGCTTGTTTGACTAGATCTTGTATGCGGCAAAAACCATCTAATAAACTGTATTCTGTATGTACATGTAGATGCGTAAAATTCTTCATGCTAAAAAATCCCTTTCCAGGCGCCTTAGGCCCTTTACCACGATCAATCTGCTGATTAGACTATTATATCATATTTTATTTTTTCCTTTGAAACAAATCTCTTGTCAATCGTTATCAATTTCAATTATTATCGCCTTAGGCGAATTAAATTGACCCTAGTATACAAGAAAGATGAGCACTTAGGGAAGCTCATCTTTCTTGCATATTTTATAATGCTCAATTTTCTTGTTCAAGTCCATGGGATCTTGCTAGAACTTCAATCTTCTTTAGTCGGTGATTTATTCCTGATTTGCCTACAGGAGGATCGAGCAATTCGCCTAGCTCTTTTAAGGATGCTTCTTTATAATTTAATCTAAGTTCTGCTACTTCCCTTAGCTTTTGTGGAAGCTTTTGTAAACCTACCTGGTCTCTTATAAACTCTATAGCTTCGATTTGTCTGTAAGCTGCTTCTACGGTTTTACTTACATTAGCTGTCTCGCAATTTACTAGGCGGTTTACATTATTTCGCATTTCCTTCATAATACGGATATTTTCTATATTTAGAAGGGTTTGATGGGCACCAATAACATTTAATATGGTAATAATTTGCTCAGACTCTTTAATATATACAATGTAATTATTCTTTCTTTTAATGTACTTTGACTTTAAGCCAAATCCATTTATTAAGTCCATTAATTGCCTCGCGTATTCACTATTGTGGCAAGTAAACTCAAGATGATATCCTTTATCCGGATTAGATAAAGATCCACCTCCTAAAAAAGCGCCTCGGATAGTAGCTCTTCTACACTCTGAACTCTTTTTAAATTTTTCAGGTATAATAAAGTCTAAGCTTATTAAACCTTCATGCCTTTTTAGGATATGTAAATCCAGCAGAGCTTGTAATGTTCCTTCTTGATGAGGGACAATCACCGAGTAAATGTTTCGATTTTTAAACTGTTTATTTTTAGATACTCCCACTCTTGCATCAAGCTCGTAGTTGGATTTTAGTATTTTAAAGGCTCTTCTTGCAATGGCAGCATTTTCTGTGCGGATATAAAAGCTGAGTTTATTATTCCCTTGAAAATTAATAGAGCCACACATGCGAAATAAGCTTGACAATTCCGCTAAAGCTACCACGGAATTCTGTATCTCTATGGTACATATTTCATTCTTGGTTTCAGATGAAAAACTCATATCTTTTTCCCTCTTTTGTATTTCTAATTTGCCATATCTCGTTCGTATCTAGCTAAAATCGTCTCTACAATTTTCCTTGCATTATGGCGTATATATCCATTTTTTACTTCTATAAAATTGTCTAGTATAAACTCATAAGGACAATCTGTAAATCGAGATAAGTCTACTTCTACCATATCGGAATCCTGTTCTTGATATGGTTCTAAAAAGCATTTTTTTACTTTTCCCGTATTAGCAACAATATAGTCTATAATATTCTTGCCTTGTTTTAAATGGGCTTGCAGAGCTTCTACATGGTCATATAAATCATAGCCTTGAGTTTCTCCTGGCTGTGTCATAATATTTGATATGTAGTATTTCTTTGCTTTTGCTCTAAGCAGTGCCTCTTCGATATCTTCTACTAATAAATCGGGAATAATAGAAGTATACAGACTTCCAGGACCTAAAATGATAATATCTGCTTCTTCAATCGCTTTTACGCAATACGGCAGTGCACAGACTTTATCAGGATTCGTTTTTACTATTTTTATCTTGCTTCCTACCTTTTTTACGGTTTCTGGAATGGCAGACTCTCCATTGACGATTTCACCATTTACCAACTCTGCAGTTAATGTAATATCATCAAGAGTTACAGGCAAAACGGTACCTTTTACTGCCATAACATCGCTAACATTTTTTATGGCCTCTACAAAATTATCACTAATGGCATTCATAGCTGCAATAAATAAATTTCCAAAGCTTTGACCATTAAGCCTTCCTTCTGTAAATCTGTGATTTAATAATTTTTGCATAATCGATTCATCATCTGCTAAAGCCAATATACAACTTCTAATATCTCCAGGTGGAAGCATGCCCAAATCTTCTCTTAATACACCTGAGCCTCCCCCATCATCAGCTACTGTTACAATAGCTGTGATGTTTTCTGTATAATGTTTTATACCTCGAAGCAGAACAGATACTCCTGTTCCTCCCCCTAAAATAACAATTTTTGGTTGATTATATTGATTCATTTAATTCTCTCCTAAATGTTTGTATACATCTCTATGGTCTATAATTGCCCACTGTCCTTCTTTGTTTAGCAATTCTGTCAATACATTTGCTATGGTTACAGAACGATGTTGTCCACCAGTACAGCCAATAGCAATGATCAACTGAGTCTTACCTTCTTCTATATAATAAGGAATTAAAAATTTTAGTAAGTCAAAGGTCTTGTCAACAAACGTTTGAGTTACCTTATAATTTAATACATAATCTTGCACTTCTTTATCGTTACCTGTCAATTTTCTAAGATCTTCTACATAAAAAGGGTTAGGCAAAAATCGAACATCAAAAACCAAATCAGCATCAAGTGGTATTCCGTGCTTGAACCCAAAGGATACTACATTGATAAGAAGGCCTTTTCGTTCATTTTCCTTTGCGAAAATTTTTCCTAATTCTTCATTTAGTTCTTTTACATTTAGATCTGAAGTATCTAAAATATAGTCTGCCTTTTTCTTAATTTCTGCAAGTTTTTCTCTTTCTAGGGAAAGACCTACAAGAGTCCGGTCTTCAGACGCTAATGGATGCTTTCTTCTAGTGGCTTTAAATCTTTGTATTAAGACTTCATCAGAAGCATCTAAAAACAAGAGCTCAAATTCAAACTTTCGATCCTTCATTTGCTCTAGTACATTTTCTAGTTCATCAAAGAAAACGCCTCCTCTGCTATCCACAACTAACGCCACTTTATCGATATTTGTATCAGAGCGTCCGCATAATTCAGCAATTGTTGGAATCAATTCTGGAGGTAAATTGTCTACGCAGAAATACCCCCAATCTTCAAAAGCTTTAAGAGTGTTACTTCTGCCTGCTCCAGATAGCCCAGTAATGATAACCAAACGCATGTTTATTCCTCCCTTACATTAATAATATTTTCAATCGGTATAGATGCATATTCTATAGATTCTAATCCTTTGTCAACGCTTCCAATACTATCTAAGTCATGGGAATCACTATTAACTGCAAATTTCACATTATATTTTTGTGCAATTTTAATATCATCTCTTGTCAAATGTCCATGATGAGCATTGATTTCAAGTACGATATTCTTTTCAGCTGCTTTCTTTGCTATTTTATCGATGTCTACTGGAACTTTTGCTCCTGGATGAGTGATCATAAAAATTGGATGTTGATCCATAGCCTTAATCAAAGCTTCCGTGTTTATTTGTGTTGCCCTTTTCTTTAATCCGGAAAATACTTTTGCTAAACCATTTAGCAAATAAAAATTAAAGAAGTCTCCTATGCTATGAGGAATAATGCCATAATGATATCCTACATATATGACATCGTAGAGATGTATTTCATCATCTTTGACGTCAATGTCTCCATTTACACCTACGATATTTGCCTCTACCCCTAGGAGAATTTCAATATTAGGGTACTTTTTTCTCATGTCGTTTACCATATTTCTCATTTCAATCCAATGAGCCCTTTTTACTCCATATAAAAAATGACCGCTTCCATGATCAGAGATGACGATTTTCTCTAAACCCTTTTCTATAGCCTTTTTAATATTATCCTCAATAGTCGCCTTGCCATGGCTATACGTAGTATGAGTGTGTAAATCTCCAGTTAATCTCATTTTATCAACCCTTATCTCAAGTATTGTTCTATTATATAATATTTACTCCAAAGTTCATAATATTACATGAAGTTTTACAAAGTGGTAAGCAAATATGCGACTTGTGTCGCAATGAACATGGAACAATGAATAATGAACAATTTTAAAGACTAAGCGCATAATTGCATATTCGTACTATTCATTGTTCAACGTTCATTTCTCATTATTCATTGAAGACTTTGTATTGAGTTCCACTTTCAGCTTTCCGCTAATAGATTTTTAAATACAACTTACACCTTAGAACTTAAGAGCCTGTCGTTCTAATTCAATTCCTTACTGAATAAATTAATATAGAGCAAGGAGGTAGCTATGTTTAAGAAAATTTTACGAGTAATCTCATATATCTTAATAATCGCATATATTCTTACAGCCCCTTACTATTTAAATAGTGTATTTACAGACAAATATTTAGTTCAAGATGATAAGGTACAGTGGTCTGGCGTCATAACCATGTGGGATATTCCTCGCCTTACTATAAATGGCAGTGAATTTGGGTGGATTAAAGGTAGAATCGATGAGTATCAGAAGCTCAATCCTAATATACATATTGAACTTCGAGAGCTCCATTACGATGACAATAAAGAGATTGCTTTTAAGGCAGCACTTGGCGAAGATTATCCTGATATTATGCCTCTATTTATTGAAAATGAAGTACTTCCTTTAGACCATGTAATGCCTGTCAATTTATTAGATGAGGATGATCAATTAATTAGTATAAAAGATTCACTAATTTCTACTGTATATAAAGACGAAAAAATTTGGGGGATTCCTGTCTATTACTCTACCAATGTGCTAATAATAAATAAAGAGCTCATTGATTCTATAGGGGTAAAATTGCCAAAGGATATGGATTACGATACATTCCTCTCTTTTCTAAAGGAAATTGAAGAAAAAGAAACCACTGGGGAAATCGCTCCTTTTGACTTTTATATAGGTGAAGAGGCAAACTCAATAATGCCATTTTTTTTTAGTGATGGAGGCAACATTTTCTCTGCAGATGAAGGTAGTGAAGTAAACTTTTATAGCAATGAAGTGGTCAGTGGTTTAGAAAAATTAAAGAGAATCAGTGAGAATTTGTCTACTTTACATGATGATTACGGAAATAGGGGCAAAGTTCAAGCAACAACAGACTTTTATAATGGCAAAACTGCTGTATTAGCGGGAAGCTTAACGGATGTAAATGGACTACTACGAAGAAATAATCAAGATAGAGGCTTTGAATTTGAACTCTTGCAGTATCCAAAAGGTCAATCTGAAGCTCCCGTTTATTTTACCGAAGATGTAGGCGCATACGCCATTATGGATACGAATAGCAATGAAAAAAAAGAAGCACTCTATGATTTTATGAAGTTTTTATTATCAAAAGAATCTCAGATGAGTTTAGAAAATATCGGCAGACTACCTTCTTGTGAGGGATACGATTATAATTTTGAAACGCACACCCATTTAAATACATTAAACGATTCTACTTTCCTTGAAACAATGCCCTTTTACCTTGATCGAAGTCAAATATACAGTACCATTAATGAAGAGCTTAAAAAGATGTTTAAAGACAATCAACCCGTTACTGAGACCTTATACAATATCCAAAAAAGTACAAATATGTCATTCATAGAAAAAAGGTAAGCTTGATAAAATCAATTTTAATTTGTATAATAGTGAATTAGGTAGCAAATTATTCTTACCCTGCATTGGAGGCAAACATGATTAAATATATTCTCTCAAAATTAGAAACTTTTATGAATAAAGATTCCTTATTAATAGATGAACCAATGAAAAATCACACTTCGTTTAAAGTAGGTGGTCCTGTTGATCTTATGATTATTCCTAAGACAGAAGATGAGGTTATAAATGTATTAAAACTTTTGGCTAGTCAACCTATTCCCTTTTATATTATGGGCAATGGCTCTAATTTATTGGTGTCTGACAGAGGTTTTTCTGGTGTGGTAATTAAATTATACGACAATTATAATGATTTCTCTGTAGATGAAGATATTATTACTGCTAAATCAGGTATTTTACTAAGCAAATTGGCTAAAGTAGCACTAAACCACAATTTAGGTGGATTCGAATTTGCATCAGGCATACCAGGTACACTAGGTGGAGCAGTAACAATGAACGCTGGAGCTTATGGTGGTGAAATGAAAGATGTGCTTATTAGCGCTCACGTAGTTGACAGACAAGGAAACATTTCTGAAATAGTCAATGGTAATTTAGAACTAGCCTATCGCACTAGCTCTATACAAAAGAAAGACCTAATAGTTTTATCTGCAAAATTACAACTTAAAAAAGCACCTTATGACGAAATCAAAGACAAGATGAATGAATTAGATCATAAAAGAAAAGACAAACAGCCACTAGAATGGCCTAGCGCTGGAAGCACTTTTAAAAGACCAGAGGGTCATTTTGCTGGAAAACTAATACAAGACTGTGGACTTAGAGGCTACTCTATAGGCGGTGCGCAAGTTTCTGAAAAGCATTGTGGCTTTATTATTAACAAAGGTGGCGCTACTGCCAACGATATTTTTAATTTAATCTGTCATGTGCAAGAGACTGTATACCAAAAATTTGGTATTCATTTGGATACGGAAGTAAAACAGCTAGGAGAGTTTTAATTTTTATAAATGCGCAGAAGGCTGAAAGCTGAAAGCGGAAATTTAGCCACCACTGGTGGCTTCACGGATAACTTAAGTAGTTTTCAAGGGTCCGCTTCGTGGGCCTTTTTTGCGTGTCTAATACATACTAAAGAACCCTAGTTTCTGCTTTATCATCCTTGAGGCTTTAACCTAAAGGTCTTTGCTTTTAGATTATCTCGCCAAGGGCGAGTTGGTTTTCCTTTCAGCTTTCCGCATTCAGCTTTCATCTTACAAGTTTTTCCTCGTCCCTGCTAACGTTGCAAAATACACCTTCTTCGCTCCACCTTTCATAAGTGTTTCGCTGCAGGCGTCTATGGTCGCACCTGTGGTATATACATCATCTATTAAAAGGACTACCTTTTCTTTTATTACTTTCTCATCTATTACCGCAAATGCCTTCTTTACATTGTCGAAGCGCTCATCTTTTTTTAATTTCAATTGATGAGGGGTATCCTTTTCTCGAACTAGGCACTCTAGTTCTAATATCATATTCGGTGTTTTTTGCCATTCGACAAAAGATTGCATTATTCCCCAGGAAATTTTCTCGCTTTGATTATAACCTCTCGTTTTCATTCTATTTTCATGAAGGGGTACTGGAATGATGCTATCTACTTCATGAATCCACTGACAATATTGCAAAGATAAGCCCAGCTTCTTGCCCATGTATACTGCTAAGTCTGGACAATTTGAAAACTTAATATCGTGTATGATCTTTCTAATAGAGCCTTCGTAATTGTATAGGCAATAACCTTTTTCATAATGATATTCATTGCTGATACAATCACTGCAATAGTTTTTCTCTTCTTCGATCTCTTTTCCACACTTTTTACATCTATTGCCCCTTACTACTTCTAGCTTCCTCTCACAATCATGACAGACATAATCATCAGAAAAGAAAATGACCCGTAAACAAATAGGACATCTTCCATTTGGAATAAAAATAAGATCTAATAGCTTATGAATCCACATGGTCTATCTCTAAGAAGGGATTGCTTTCTATTCTTTGACGGAGTCCTGTATTTCGCTTTACGCTATTGGTGTTTTGAATCATAGCAGGTAAGTACTGAATATTTCCTACTAGGATTACTAAAGATTTCGCTCTTGTTATCGCTGTATAAAATAAGTTTCTATTTAATAAAATAGAGGGACCCTTAAATATAGGCATGATGACTACAGGGAATTCACTCCCCTGACTTTTGTGGACAGTAATAGCATAAGCGTGCATGATTTCGTCTAATTCCTCAAAGTCGTATACTACTCTTTTATCGTGATCAAAGATAGCCACAAGTTTTTTGTTTTCTAAGTAGATTTTTTCAATAATGCCCATATCTCCATTAAAGATGCCTTTTCCAGATTCTCCTCCTACTATTAAATCCCACTCTTTTTGATAATTGTTTTTTATTTGCATAATCTTGTCCCCTTCCCGGAAGGTGACAGAGCCTATGGTTTTCTCTTTTTTAATCTTGTCCGCAGGATTTACACTCTCTTGTAAAGCAATATTTAATTCTAATACGCCAGTAGGTCCCTTTTTTACAGGAGCAATGACTTGAACGTCTTCCATAAAGTCGTATTGCTTTAATCGATTCGTACATAAATTTACGATTTTTGATTTTACTTTGTCCCCTGTATATCCTTCGATGAAGAAAAAATCTTTTTCCTTATCATTTAGAACGGGCATCTCTCCATTGTTAATTCTATGGGCATTAACAACTATCATGCTCTCCTGAGCTTGTCTAAAGATTTTCGTCAATTTCACTACTCTTAATAATTTGCTATCAATTAGGTCCTTGAGCACATTTCCAGGGCCAACAGATGGTAACTGATTCACGTCTCCTACAAATATGATTCTCATTCCTACACTTACTGCTTTTAACAAGCTGTTCATGAGAACTGTATCGATCATGGAAGCTTCATCAATAATGATTACATCGTATTCTAATGGATTTTCCTCGTTTTTTTCAAAGCTTTGACTCGTCTCGTCCGAAGAAAAACCATACTCTAGTAAGCGATGTATGGTTGTAGCTTTTTCGCCTGTAGATTCGCCCATTCTTTTTGCTGCCCTTCCTGTAGGTGCTGCAAGGGCTACTTCGTAGTTTAACCTCTTAAATATATCTAAAATACAATTGATAATGGTAGTCTTTCCTGTTCCTGGACCACCTGTTATGATGATAATACCATTTTGTATGGCTGCCTTTATGGCCTCTACTTGTATAAGGTCTAGCTCTATTTCATTTTCCTTTTGAAATTTTCCAATGACATTATCAATATCTATTCTTTCTTTTTCATATTCGTAATTGTTTAATCTGACCAGCGTATTTGCCACATTTTCTTCTGCCTTAAATAGAGGCATAGAATAATATACTCGCTCTTCATCTATTATTTGTAATTTAATATCTCCCTTAAGGGCTAATTCCTCTATTTGATGCTCTACTAATTCCTTCTCTACCATTAAGAGAGAGGATGCTTTTTGTATCAACGCATCTTCTGAAAGATACATATGCCCATCCCTATAGCAAGACCCTAGAGCGTAGTGAACTCCTGCCATAATGCGAAATATAGAATCTCTCTCAATGCCTACGCTCATAGCAATAGCATCAGCTGTTTTAAAGCCCATCCCTGGTACATCAGAAATAATTTGATAAGGATTTTCTTTTATAATATTGATGGAATTGTTTTTATAAACCTTGTAAATTCGCATAGCATAAGTGGAGGATATGCCAAAATTGCTAAGATATACGATGGTCTCCATAACTTCTCTATTTTCGTTAAAAGATTCGGATATCATCTCAGCAGTCTTTTCTCCTATTCCAGGGATCTCCGTCAACCTCCCAGGATTGTACCGAATAATATCTACTACATCTTCGCCAAAGTGTTCGATTAATAGTTTCGCTTTTTTTTCTCCAATGCCAGCAATAATGCCTGAGCTCAAATACCTTTCAAGACCTTCAGCAGTAGTAGGCGCAGTGATCTCAAAATTTTGCGCCTTAAATTGAGTGCCAAAAGTAGGGTGCTCCGTCCACTGTCCACTAATAGACAGGTATTCTCCCCTCTTTAGCGCAGGGAAATTCCCTACTACGGTAACTAATTCACCACTACACTCCATGTCCATTACCGTATAGTGATTATTCTCATTATAAAAGACGATATGGTCCACATACCCAACAATATTCTCCATACAAATACCTCGCTTATTCTCTTATCTTATATTTTAGCATATTATTTCTGTTGGTAATAGAAAAAGCTCAGAAGTGAGAATTCTATTTTCACTTCTGAGCTCTTTCTACTTTAAGCCCCTTAATATTCAACTACTACTTTTCAAACTTGAATCCATCAATTTTCATTTCTCCATCTTCTTCTTCCATTCGGATGAAACCTTGCTCTGTTTCTTCTCTTTTTTCTCCATTCTCATATTCGTAAACAATATCTACATTACCTATTTTATAGTTTTACTTTTTAAGTTTATATGGATTGTTCCCTCTTTATATTGAATAAAGGGTAATAATTGGTTTGATGCAATTTTTGTTTTTGAATCCCTCATGTAGTCCCCTGTGCGAAATACAGAAAGGAGTAAACCCAGTAGGAATAGATTTACAACTAAATATTTACGTCCGAAAGAAATGAGAGGCAATGATAAGGGTGAAAAAAATGCAAATCCTAGATTGACGGATATATATATAATGCATTGCATGGTAAAGGTTGTAATCACGGATAAAGAGATTAAATAACCTAATATGCTCTTTTGTCTCCTTGATAGGATGATTCCACGTATAATAAGAGTAGAGAATAGTAGAATAATACCGGCAAACGCAATCCACCTAAAGTTATAGATAATATAAGTGAGTAAATGGTGGGTATGTATAGCAGGTAAAGTTTGACCCACTGCATCTATTGGGGAACCTATACCAATTAATTTTGCATGGGATAGATGTAGCTGGATTTGTGTAGTTAACCAATTAGCACCTGTTACAATATTATCGTTTGATAGAAATACACTTATGCTCTCTCTACGCCAACCACTCGATACGATACCATAAAGCATTGCTATAAAAGTAAAAGCTGTAGGAACATATATAATAAGAAGCCCTGAAAGTTTACTTACTTCAAACCATCCCTTTGTGACGGAACTTGTCAAGATAATAAGACATGAAATGCACAGAAAGAAAAGCATAGTCATATTTGGTGAAAGGAGCGCAATGCTAGCAGGGAGGAGAAATCCAATCCCACAAATTATAATTCCAATATATCCTTTATTTCTCATACTGTATACAAAACCTGCAAACGCAGTTGGAAATAAAAGCAAAGGATAAATGGTATCTTGTACCTGCCCATTTATAAGATTTCCATTAAGGATATAATAGATGCAAACAATATATAAAATTATAAATATTGTTTTAGGATATTTGCCAACAATAGTAAAATCAATAAAATAAGCAACAATTAATAAAATCATACCTACAACTATACTGAGTATATGCTTTTGAAATATTGACAACGCAGACATACTATCGCTGATAGAACTTCTAGTATAGTAACAATAGTATTGAATGGCGAGGCCGAGCAAAAGGATGCCACATATAAGGATCAGCATAGCCCAATCAGGTTTCGGCTTGTGTACGCGGTTTAGCTGTTCTCCAATAACTACAGGATCGCCCATTTCTTTAATTGCCTGATCTATGGCCTTATCTTCATCTAGTCCATCGTCCATTAATGCATTTTTTAAATCTTCAATATGATTTTGTATTTCTTCAACTACAATAGGTTGCGCTTTTTCCCATCTGATTTGTTCTCCTACCAATTTTAAAAATGAACTTATCTTATCAGTATGCACAGTTTACGCCCCCTAAAATACGATTTATAGCTGATGCATAGGTGTTCCATTCATTTTTTTTGTCCTGTAAAGCTTGTAGCCCTTCCTTTGTGATACTATAGTATTTTCTCACTCGATTATTGTCAGCTGCTTTATCATATGATGTGACAAATCCTTTTTTCTCCATAGCATGAAGTAAAGGATATAGTGTACCAGCTTTTAACTCAAATACATTCTTAGATCTATTTTTTAGCTCCGCTATCATCTGATAGCCGTACATGTCCCCTCGTTCTAATAGTTTTAGCAAAAGCATTGTTGTGCTCCCACTTAAGAGATTTTTATCAACTGCCATAATTTACCTCCTATATATAGATTATCTACACATATTATATATAGATAATCTATATACGTCAATTTGTTTTTTTGATAAGCTAAATAGTATTTAATCCCTATAACTCTAGATCGTTCTTATTCTTCTTACTCGTTTACTATCAATCTGTAATAATATAAAGACATCCACTATACTATCTCGCATCTAGCAAGGGAGGGTTTTTCTGACCACCTAAAAATTGCTTCGCAATTTTCGTATAAAAAAAGAGCAGGTTTCCCTGCCCTAAGTTTGTTATTCACTTTTAGTAAAGTTCTACTTCATTAAGTGTTTCCATATCCACATCTTGCTCATAATCTACTGTGTCAAAGTTAAAGCCGTTTATTTTCATAAAATCATCGACAAATCCTTTTATATCAGATAGTTCGTGCAAATTGTCATTATCAATTTTGTTTAGTATTTCTTTGACCTTTTCTTGGAGGGCTTCGTCTTGTTCGAGATTATCTGGTCGGTATCTTCCTACTTCATCGATAATAGGTTCTTCTCCATAGACCATGTCTTTGAATAATCTGTACTTTTGTTCAATTTCTCCTTCGTGAGTACCTGCTTCTTTCATCAGTTTGTATAAAATAGCACCGTACACTGGGAAGATTGGAATGTATATGCTAGCCTTTGTAACGATTGCCTTACTAGCGGATATAAGAGCCTGACCATTGTACTTTTCTTTAAGAGTCGTGTTTAATGCTCTTGCCGTTTCTTCTAAGTGGTTTTTTGCCTTACCGATCGTTCCTTCATGATATATATCATAAGTAGCAGGAGAGCCTAAATAGGTATAAGATACGGTTTTAAAACCTTCTTCAAGTAAATCTTCTTTCATAAGAGCTTCTACCCAAAGATCCCAGTCTTCTCCCCCCATAACTTTAATGGTATTTTGAATTTCTTCTGGTGTAGCTTCTTCCATTTTCTCATACTTTAGACATTCTTTATTAATGTCGATGCTGTAGCCATCAACTGTTTTACCTATGCTCTTTAAGCTAGATATATACGTTTCTCCTGTAACAGGATCTGTCCTTCTGTTGGATGCTAGTGAATAAACAAGTAAGTCGATTTTTCCGTATTCTCTTTTGATATAATCTATTACTTGCTGTTTCATTTCAAAGGAAAAGGCATCTCCTATAAAATCCTTGTATTTTAATCCTTCTTCTTTGGCAAATTGCTGAAAATAGATATTGTTCCACCAACCAGCAGTACCGGTTTTGTTTCTTTTAGGTTCTATTTCAAAAGACACATTTATAGTATTAGCATTACACCCAAAGCCTAAAGTTACTCTGCTGGCTAGACCATATCCTGAAGACCCTCCTATAATCAAAACATTCTTAGGGCCTTTAAAGCTTCCCTTTGTTTTAACATAGTCGATTTGCCTCTTTACGTTTTCTCTGCATCCTATAGGATGAACTCGAACACATATATTATTCTTAATCGCTGGCTTAATAATCATGATTCTTTTTGCCTCCAAACGTCGTTTTTTGTAACTAATTATTTGTTGACAACAACAGTTATTTGTATTATATTTCAAATATACTTTGATTGTCAAAGGATTTAATGCGATTATACAAAATTGTATAAATGTAGGAGGACTAAAACTTGAATGTAGAAGACATTATAAAGCTTATTGATAAAGTTGATACAACAGGTATCACTGAACTGAAGATTAAAGATGATGACTTTAAATTATACATTTCGAAAAATTCTTCATCCGTAGTATATACTGAAAATAGTGTTCCTATACCCAATGTAGTAAAACAAGGTGCGGTAGAATCTATACTTGAAAAAGTAGAGAAGGAATCCACAAACGAAAATGACACAGTGGTCAAATCTCCTTTAGTTGGAATTTATTATCAATCTTCTGATCCTAAAGCAGCACCTTTTGTATCTGTGGGTCAAAAGGTTCAAGAGGGAGATGTGCTCTGTATTATTGAAGCTATGAAGATCTTTAATGAGATTAAAAGCCCTACGAATGGCATAATTAAGAAAATTCTTCCCTCTAATTTAGAAGTGATTGAATACGATCAAGAACTCTTTATCATAGGAGACGAGGAGTAATGGCAAAAATACGTCGAGTGCTTATTGCCAATAGAGGAGAGATTGCCGTTCGAGTTATTCGGGCTTGCAAAGAATTAGGTATTGAGACCATTAGCATCTATTCTACTGCAGATAAAGAAAGCTTACATGTGGCATTAGCAGATTACTCTATTTGCGTAGGACCAGGCCCTGTCCAAGAAAGTTATTTAAATATGGAACGAATCATGAGTGCTGCTGTAGCATTAGCTGTTGATGCAATCCATCCTGGTTATGGCTTTTTATCCGAAAACAGCAAGTTTGCTAAGATGTGTGAGGAATGCAGCATCCAGTTTATCGGTCCATCGTCTGAGGCCATACGAATGGCTGGAAACAAATCTACAGCTAGAGAGATTATGCAAAGTAATGAAGTTCCCGTTATTCCTGGTTCCAATGGAGTTATTCACTCTTTAGAGGAGGCAAATGATATTGCCGCATCCATTGGCTTTCCTGTCATCGTAAAGGCTTCTTTAGGTGGTGGCGGAAAAGGTATGAGAATTATTGAGAATCAACGAGATATGGAAAAGTTTCTACTTCAAGCCAAAGCAGAAGCAGAAAATGCTTTTGGTGATGCCTCTATTTATATTGAAAAATATATTAAAACATCTAGACATATCGAATTCCAAATACTAGCAGACTCATATGGCAATGTTATTCATCTAAATGATAGGGAATGTTCCATTCAACGAAACAATCAAAAGGTTGTTGAAGAGGCACCTGCTTCTTGTATTGACAATGAACTAAGGCTTCAAATGGGTGAAACAGCTATTCGCGCTGCGAAAGCGATTAACTATGTCAATGCTGGCACTATTGAGTTCTTATTAGACGAAGATTCTAATTTTTATTTTATGGAGATGAATACTAGAATCCAAGTAGAACATCCTATAACTGAAATGGTTACTGGTGTAGACTTAATAAAACAACAAATCAAGATTGCAGAGGGAGCTCCTCTTCCATTTGATCAGGAAGATATTGTGATTAAAGGACATGCTATAGAATGTAGAATTAATGCAGAAGACCCTGATTTTAATTTTACTCCTAGTGCAGGTCTTATTAAAGAATTGCATCTTCCAGGAGGCAAGGGAGTGCGTGTAGATTCTCATATCTATCAAAATTATTTTATTCCCTTATACTATGATTCTATGATTTGTAAGCTCATCACATGGGGAGACGATCGACAAGAAGCCATTGATAAAATGAAAGTAGCCCTCGATGAAGTAATTGTAGCAGGAGTAAAGACCAATATACCCCTCCTCAAAAAGATTATAGAACATAAAGATTTTATTGACGGAAACATCACCACTAAATTTTTAGATAAACTTTTAAGATAGAGTTGATACTATGTTTACTTTTTTAAATAAAAACAAAAAATTTAAACCTACTACTTTAGAGCAAAAAAACATACCTGATTATCTTTATGTGAAATGTGAAAGCTGCTCTAGCTTAATTTACCATGAAGATTTGAATAATAGCAATTATATTTGCCCTAAGTGCGATTTTTATTTTAGATTAAATGCCATGCAAAGAATAGATTTTACGATTGATCGAAATACTTTTAGGGAATTTAATCGATCTATGAGATCTAAAAATATTTTAAAATTTCCAAAGTACAGTGAAAAATTATCTCATGTGGCCAAGAATACCAATTTAAAAGAAGCTGTAGTAACAGGCTATGGTGAAATCAAAGGCAAAAAATGCGTCATCGCCGTCATGGATAGTTATTTCTTTATGGGCAGCATGGGCGCTGTCGTCGGTGAAAAAATCACTCAAGCAGTAGAACGATCTATAAAGGCTAAACTACCCTTGATTATTTTTTCAACTTCTGGTGGCGCAAGAATGCAAGAAGGAATGTATTCTCTTATGCAAATGGCGAAAGTTAGCAGTGCCCTTAAAAGACATCATGACCTTGGACTTTTATACATTAGTGTCTTAACTCATCCTACTACAGGTGGAGTAACAGCTAGCTTTGCTATGCTAGGAGATATTATCTTAGCAGAACCAGGTGCCTTAATTGGGTTCGCCGGCCCTCGAGTGATTAAACAGACCACTGGACATGAACTCCCTGAAGGATTTCAAAGTGCAGAATTTCTACAAAACCATGGATTTGTTGATTCCGTTGTGCCTAGAATAAAGATGAAAGAAATGTTATATGACATTCTCGATATCCATGAGAGGTGATAAAATGAAAGAATCAAATACTCGATCAGTTGACGAAATATGGGAACACGTTTTAAAGGCTAGGAGTGTACATAGACCTAACGCTCTTGACTATATTAACAAAGTGTTTTCAAACTTTATAGAGTTCCATGGAGACCGAGGTTATGGAGATGACAAATCTATTATAGGTGGAATTGCGCTCTTAGATGATATGCCCGTCACAATTATAGGTCAACAAAAGGGCAGAAATACAGAAGAAAATATCGAAAGAAATTTTGGCATGACCCATCCAGAAGGATATCGAAAAGCTTTGAGACTTATGAAACAGGCTGAAAAATTCCATCGTCCTATTATCTGTCTTGTAGACACTCCTGGTGCAGCTTGTGGTATTGGTGCTGAAGAGAGAGGTCAAGGCCATGCTATTGCCTCAAATTTATTTGAATTATCCAATTTACAAACGCCCATAATTTCTGTCTTTATTGGTGAAGGTGGAAGTGGTGGAGCCCTTGCATTAGCAATTGCAGATGAAATATGGATGATGGAATATTCCATTTTTTCCATATTATCTCCTGAAGGCTTTGCTTCGATCCTTTGGAAGGATAGTTCAAAGGCAAAAACTGCCGCTGAACTCATGAAGCTAACTTCTTATGATTTATTAGAACTTGGCATTATTGATAAAATTATTCCAGAAGAAGCAGATATCGATAAAAATGCAGAACGAATTATGTACAATTTACAAGCGAGTTTAATACAGTCCCTAAAAGCTCTTAAAGCTACTCCTATAAAAGCTCTTTTAAAGAAGAGATACAACAAATTTAGAAATATAGGTGTTTAGGCTTAGAAGGAGGAAATTTTGAGCAAAATTATTGCTACAGGAAAATATGCTCCCCAACTTGCCGTTTCAAATCTCGATTTAGAAAAGATCATCGATACAAGCGATGATTGGATCTACACAAGAACTGGCATTAGAAAAAGGCGCATTTCCCAAAGTGAAAGTACTTTGGATTTAACATATAAAGCAGCTTTAAATGCAATTGAAAAAAACAATATTAACATTGATACCATTGATCTAATCATCGTGGCAACTGTCACCCCAGATCATTTTATGCCCTCAACAGCTTGCCTACTACAGAGCAAGCTGGGAATTGACCATCTGCAGGTAACATCCTTTGATATTAACGCAGCCTGTACTGGTCTGATATATGGAATACAAATAGCGGATAAATTTATCTCTTCACGATCTCATAAAAGAGCCTTGATAGTAGGTGCTGAAACATTCTCAAAAGTATTAGATTGGGAAGACAGAGGTACTTGTGTACTCTTTGGAGATGGTGCAGGAGCGGTAATTTTAGATGGAGAAGAAGATAAGATCTTATCGGATTACACCAATTCATCCGGTGACAAACTCCTCCACCTTACTCTGCCAGCTGTCCCCTTAGAAAATCCCTTTGGGGCAGAAAAAAAAGAGATTTCTAGATATTTGACTATGAATGGCTCTGAAATCTTTAAGTTTGCAACCTTCGCAATTAAAGATTCCATCGACTTTGTACTAGAGCAATGCAATCTAAATATAGATGATATTGCATACATCGTCCCCCATCAAGCAAATCAAAGAATCATTGCTAAAGTTGCACGAGTCATGAAAA
Organism: Alkalibaculum bacchi; assembly: GCF_003317055.1. NCBI lineage: Bacteria > Bacillati > Bacillota > Clostridia > Eubacteriales > Eubacteriaceae > Alkalibaculum > Alkalibaculum bacchi. The sequence goes on along the minus strand of NZ_QNRX01000011.1, from coordinate 69,564 downwards.
TACCGCTGGATAAATTCTATATGAATGTAGAACACTATGGAAATACTTCTGCTGCCAGTATTGGTATAGCCCTAGATGATTTATATGAGACAAAAAATCTAAAATCTGGCGACAAAATCATCTTAGTTGGCTTTGGCGGTGGCTTAACCTGGGGTTCTATATTATATGAGTATTAAGTAAAGCTTGTAATTCTTAGAAGAATATGGCATTATCTATAATAAATTAAAAAATTTGGAGGTTTTTATAATGGTTAAAGAAAAAGTAATGGAAATATTAGCAGAAGAACTAGGCGTAGAGTTAGACCAAATTAAAATGAGTTCTCATCTTCAAGATGATTTAGGAGCGGATTCTCTTGCTGTTGTAGAGGTAATCATGGCTTTTGAAGATGAATTTGATGTAAAAATACCAGAAGAAGACACAACGCAGTTAACAACTGTACAAGATATCGTCAATTATATTGAAAGCAAACAAGAATAAGAGGTTATTTGTATGAGTATCGCTTTTTTGTTCCCAGGACAAGGGGCTCAATACAAAGGCATGGGAAAAGAATTATATGACAACTTCAGTGAAGCAAAGGCAGCTTTTGAAATTGCCGATGCTTCACTTCCCTTTAGTATAAAGGAAGTTTGTTTCCAAGATTCTAAAGACTTCATTAACGAGACAAAATATACCCAACCAGCCATTCTTACTACGAGTATTGCAGCTCTAAAAGTTTTAGAAAAAGAAAATATTAAACCAGCCTACTGTGCCGGTCTAAGCCTTGGTGAATACTCTGCTCTAGTCGCCAGCGGTGTGTTAGATTTTGCTACAGCAGTTCCCCTTGTATACAATAGAGGAACCTTTATGGAAGAAGCTGTTCCCACTGGTCAAGGTGCTATGGCTGCTATTATGGGCCTTGATAATAGTATAGTAGAAGAAGTTTGTGATGCTGCCTCTTCAAAAGGCATCGTTCAACCTGCTAATTACAATTACAATGGCCAAATCGTCATTGGCGGAGAGACTTTAGCTGTAGAATACGCTATGAGTTTAGCAAGTGACAAGGGCGCAAAGCGCGCTATGAAATTAAATGTCAGCGGTCCCTTTCATACTTCTCTACTTAAAGATGCAGCGCAAAAACTAGAACTCCATATGAAGGATCTTTCTTTTAAGCCTTGGCATACACCTGTTATATCCAATGTGACTGCTCTACCTTATGATGAACTTTCTTCCTTAAAAGAAGTTCTAGTAAAACAAGTAATTTCTCCTGTTAAATGGGAGCAAAGTATTAAATACATGATTTCTCAAGGGGTAACCCACTTTATCGAGATTGGGCCTGGTAAGACACTTTGTGGCTTTCTTAAACGAATTGATAAAAACGTAAAAGCCCTAAATGTAGAAGATATAAAATCTCTTGAAAATACGATAAAAATAATAGGAGGTCAGTAATATGTTAAGTGGTAAGACCGCCCTAATTACAGGTGGCTCAAGAGGAATCGGCAGAGCCATCGCAAAAAAACTCAGCAGCTTAGGCTGTAATATTGTCATCAACTACAATTCTAATGCTGCACCAGCTGAAGAACTAATAAACGAATTAAAAGTGGAAGGCAAAGAAGGATTGGCCCTTCAAGGGGATGTAAGCAATTTTGAAAATGCCAAAAATATTGTAGACACTACAGTAAAAACATATGGAAGCATCGATATTTTAATAAATAATGCAGGCATCACTAGAGATAATCTACTTTTAAGGATGAGTGAAGAAGATTTTGACCAAGTAATCAGTACAAACTTAAAAGGCGCTTTTAATTGTACAAAACACGCTTCTAAGTATATGTTAAAGAAAAAGAAAGGTAGAATCATTAGTATCGCCTCTGTTATAGGTTTAGTTGGCAATGCAGGACAGGCTAATTACGCAGCTTCAAAAGCAGGCATCATCGGCCTCACAAAGTCCGTAGCCAAAGAATTAGCAACAAGAAACATTACTGTCAATGCAATAGCTCCAGGTTTTATCGTGTCAGATATGACAGATCAATTAAGCGACGAACAAAAATCCGCAATCAAATCGAATATTCCTATGAATTCATTTGGTACTGCAGAAGATATCGCAAATTTAGTGGGTTTTCTAGCGTCTGATGAATCTGGCTACATAACAGGGCAGGTCATCAATGTAGACGGCGGAATGGCCATGTAGGAGGATTACTATGAATAGAGTAGTTATAACAGGAATGGGTACCATTAATCCATTAGGCAGTAGCATATCTGAATTTTGGGATAATATCGTTGCCGGTAAATGTGGAATCGATGAAATTACTCATTTTAACACTGATACATTTGAAGTAAAATGCGCTGGAGAAGTAAAAGAATTCAATCCAGAAAAATATATCCATAAGAGAGAATTAAAGAGATTGGATAAATACAGTCAGTTTGCCTTATACGCTGCTCATGAAGCCTATAATGATGCAAAACTAGGAGATTATGAAATTGATCGCGAGCGCATTGGCGTCTTTGTAAGTAGTGGTATTGGTGGAATTGACACCATACAAGATCAGACCAAAAAAATGTTTGACAAGGGTGTAGATAGAGTCTCTCCTTATTTTGTTCCCATGATGATTTCGAATATGGCAGCAGGTAATGTAGCTATTGCCTTAGAAGCAAAAGGGCCATGTTTAAATGTGGTTACAGCCTGTGCATCTGCTACCAATGCTATAGGAGAAGCCTTCAGGAAAATTCAATACGGTGAGATAGACATTGCTATTGCAGGTGGTACAGAAGCATCTATTAATGAATTAGGGATTTCTGGTTTTATGGCAATGAAGGCTTTAAGTAGAGCAACTGATCCTAAGAGAGCTTCTATTCCCTTTGATAAAGACCGTGAAGGTTTCGTCATGGGCGAAGGAGCAGGAATACTCATATTAGAATCCTTAGAGAATGCCCAAAAAAGAGGGGCTACAATATATGCCGAATTAGTTGGTTATGGTATCACTTGTGATGCTCACCATATTACGTCCCCTGCTCCAGAAGGCGAAGGAGCTATGCGCTCTATGAAAAATGCTTTAAAAGATGCTCATCTAAATACATCAGAAGTATCTTATATTAACGCTCATGGCACAAGTACTTATTACAATGATTTAAACGAATCATTAGCCATTAAAGCCCTATTTGGTGATGACGATATCACTCCACCAGTAAGTTCTACAAAATCCATGATCGGTCATTTATTAGGTGCTTCAGGAAGCGTAGAAGCCATCGCATGTGTCAAAGCAATACAAGACGATATTTTACCACCAACAATAGGATACAAAACCCCTGATCCAGAATGCGATTTAGACTATGTTCCAAACGAATCTAGAAAAACAGAGGTAAATGTAGTTCTGTCTAATTCATTAGGATTTGGTGGACATAATGCGACTATAGTGTTGAAGAAGTTTACGAAATAAGTTCTAAGTTATATGTTTTAAGTTCTAAGTAGAAGCTTTTAGTCACTAAAAGTGACCTATGTTTTTGCTTAAGAGCAATACCCCAGTAACTTACAACGTAAAACTTAGAACATACAACTAAACCGGAGGTTTTTCATGTTACTAAACAGTAATCAAATACAACAGATCATCCCACACCGTTTTCCCATGCTCTTAGTAGATCAGATTTTTGAGCTAGAGCCTGGAGTAAGTGCTACAGGATTAAAGAATGTTACGGCTAACGAACCCTTCTTTCAGGGACATTTCCCTCAAGAACACGTTATGCCAGGTGTACTCATCATCGAAGCCCTTGCACAAGTAGGTGCAGTAGCTCTTCTTAGCCTAGAGGAAAACAAGGGTAAAATTGCTTATTTTGGCGGTATTAAAAGCGCCAAATTCAAGAGAAAAGTCATTCCTGGAGATACTCTTACCTTAAAAACCGAAATCATCAAAAGCAGAGGTAGCGTAGGCGTAGGATCAGCCACAGCCTATGTAGGAGACGAAATCGCCGCAACAGCAGAATTGACCTTTGCGATTGGATAGTAAAACAGCTAGACGAAATGTCTAGCTGTTTTGGTTTTAAGTTCTATGTTGTAAGTTGTAAGACTTAGGGTATTTCTTTTGGGTCTAAGATCCTTCGCTACGCTCTAGGATGACAAAAGCAGGAGCTAGGGTCATAACATCGTCCATAGGCGAGGTTATTTTTCTTCCGATTTTAGCATTAGCTTTTACATAGAACTTAAAACTTAGAACTTACAACGAAGTATTAAAATGAGCTAAAGAGCTGATTTTAATACTTCTGCCTTATCCGTTCTTTCCCATGGGAAATCTTGATCTGTTCTTCCAAAGTGACCGTAGGCTGCTGTTTTTCTATAGATTGGCTTTCTAAGGTCTAAATCTCTGATGATTGCTGCTGGTCTTAAATCGAAGTGTGCATCGATTAATTCTGAAATCTTCTCCTCGCTGATCTTGCCTGTCCCAAATGTATCTACATAGACGGATACTGGTTTCGCAACACCAATTGCATAGGCTAGCTCTACTTCACATTTTTCAGCAAGTCCAGCTGCTACAATGTTCTTTGCCACATACCTTGCTGCATAAGCTGCAGAACGGTCTACTTTTGTAGGATCTTTGCCTGAGAAAGCTCCACCACCATGGCGGCCATATCCACCATAGGTATCTACGATAATCTTTCTACCTGTTAAACCAGAGTCTCCTTGAGGTCCTCCTACTACAAATCTTCCTGTTGGATTAATATAGATCTTTGTCTTCTCATCTAAAAGATCTTTATCTATTACAGGCTCGATTACATTTTTAATCAAATCTTCTCTTATAGTCTCTAATTCTACTTCTGGACCATGTTGCGTAGATATAACTACAGTATCTACTCTCACTGGTTTCTCGTCTTTGTATTCTACCGTAACTTGAGTTTTTCCATCAGGTCGTAGGTATTCTAAGGTTCTATTTTTTCTCACTTCAGACAATTTTTTAGCCAATCTATGAGCTAATGATATTGGTAGCGGCATAAGTTCTGGCGTTTCATTGCAAGCAAAACCAAACATCATTCCTTGATCGCCCGCTCCTGTACTTACATCAGCCTCCATTTCACCACTTCTAACTTCTAAAGCTGTATTAACACCTTGTGCTATATCCGGAGATTGCTCATCAATTGAAGTGATAACGGCACAAGTCTCAGAATCAAATCCATATTTTGCCCTTGTATAGCCGATCTCTTTGATGGTCTCTCTTACTACCTTTGGGATGTCCACGTAACAATTGGTGGTGATTTCTCCCATTACAAGAACCATTCCTGTTGTTATCGCTGTCTCACAAGCTACCCTAGCAACAGGATCTTGCTTTAATATTGCATCTAATACTGCATCTGATATTTGATCACAGATTTTATCTGGATGTCCCTCTGTAACAGATTCTGAAGTAAATAGTTTCTTTGTCATTTGTATCCCTCCATATATTTAGTTGAACGATGGTTAAAAGGTAGTTAAATAATTGTAGAACAATAGTTTAACGGTAGTATAACCATTGATGTTAAATAGTTCAGCAATTGTTTAAAAACAGAATAGAATTTTCTGATAAAGCATAGGAAGGTGCCTCTAGCACTTTAGTCGGTAACATCAGGGTATTCCTTTTGGGTCAAGATTCTTCGCTTACACTCAGAATGACTGGGCAGGAGCTGGTGCCAAAAGTATAATTTTCCTAATACACAACGAAAAGCCTCGTCAAATGACGAGGCTCTTAAAAATAACCTCCTCATCATTCAGTATATTCTGTAGGTATTAGCACCAATGCATTCATGCTGGTTGCCGGGTTTCATAGGGCCTATTCCCTCCACCACTCTGGATAAGGTAAACTACTATTCAATTTATTAAAATGTTACCATAGGTACCTATTAAAGTCAAGGGTAAGAATGTTCAGCTTGTGTGTCCTAAGCCTACTCCTAGAGATATTCTGATTTATTAAAATGAGTGTATAAATACATATAAACCGTACATACTAGTCCTTTAGGCATTATAGTCTTTAGTCGCTAGTATTAGGGTATTCCTTACCACCTATTTTTACACATTAACGAATATCAACAAATTATTTTTGTCTTTCATTATAAAATAGAGATATATTTTTGTAATTTTAGCCTAGCTTCTCCTATATACATAATATGAGGTGATATGATGTTGGGGATTAAACGAGATATTTTTGAATCGCTCAAATTCCATATAAAAGATGTTAATGCGAGCACTTTGCTCAGCATCCCATTAAAAAGAATATGTAGTTCCCCTTTTGTGGTAGTATGTATAGGAACAGATCGATGTATTGGCGATAGTTTAGGACCATTAGTAGGATACAATTTAAAAAATTTAGACGTTAGATATCCTGTATATGGCACTATAAACGAACCTATTCATGCTATGAATTTAGAAGAAAAACTTGAATTGCTAAAAGCAAATTACTCTAATCACAGTATCATTGCAGTAGATGCTTCTCTTGGAAACAAAAAATCTGTGGGCACTATTCAATTTAGAGAAGGTCCTATATACCCTGGAAAGGGTGTAGGAAAAAAGCTACCACCTATTGGAGACTACTCTTTAATAGGAGTTGTAGACACTATGGATAAATTTAATAACGCCAATATTCATCAAGTCCGATTGAGTTTTGTTATGGAAATGGCAGATGTTATAACGGATTGCCTGTATAAAGCTACACATAGCGCTTTGTATGCAAGAAATTAATGTAGTGCAGAAAAGTTGGTCCATTAGAAGTTTGGAAACTTGAGAGGTTCCTCTATACTTTAACATTCAGTCACCAGCCGCCAGCGACCAGCTACCAGCATTTTAGCTACATTCAGTAGCAGCAAAGTATACTTATGTATTCAAAGTATAGTCAATAGTACATTGGCTCCTAAACCAGCAAATCTTTAAGCTACCTGTGGTGGCAAAATACTGATTGCTGACCGCTGATGGCGAAGAAGGTGCCAAAAGGCACTTTCTTCTATATTTTCCAGTTTTCTATAAAGGTTTGTAGTTCTGGCGTTTTAGGTGAATATATAATATCTTTTGATGTTCCTGCTTCTACTATTTTACCTTTTGCCATAAATACGCATTCATCTGCTACTTTGCTAGCTAGTGCAGGATTATGAGTGACAAATATAATGGTGCTGCGCTCAAGTTTGTTCACTCTCCTCAAATAATCTGCAAGAAGTTTATTTCCTGTAATGTCTGTAGATGAAGATGGCTCGTCCATGAGAATCAACGCCCTTTTTCTTACTAATAATCTTGCGATAGCCACTCTTTGTGATTCTCCACCAGATAGTTGTAACGCATTTTTATTTGAGAATTCATTCATACCTACATACTTTAAAGCTTCCTGTATCCTCTGAGAACTTCCTTTTCCTTTATCTATTCCTAAGGATACATTTTTTAAGACTGTAGTATCAAACAAATAGATTTGTTGAGGCATATACGAGACTTTGTCATGATCAATATGAGGTTGTCCATTGTAGTAAATGGTTCCTTTAGTAGGTTGTTCAACTCCTGCGATCATTCGCAGTAAAGTTGTCTTTCCTGCCCCATTTCCGCCTATAATCGCATAGATTTTCCCTGCACTAAACTGGTAATGGTTCACATGTACAACTTCTTTTTCATTATAGACTTTTCTTATACCTTCTATCTTTACTTTCATTAGCGTTTCTCCTGAATGTGATGGGCAAAATAATTTATGACAAAAGAAATACTTAATAATATGATACCTAAGGCGAGGGCAATATCAAAATTTCCCTTTCCAGTCTCAAGAACAATAGCCGTAGTCATTACTCTAGTTCTAAATTGAATATTTCCTCCTACAAGAGTAATTGCTCCTACTTCGGAAATAGCCCTCCCATAGCCAGCTATAATGGCTGAAATAATAGGATATCTGCACTCGTGAAATAGCAATCTTAATATTTTCCCATCCCCTAAACCAATGCCTTTTCCAGTCTCCCAAATGATCTTTACTTTTGATTTTACAGCTGAAATAATGAGCCCAGTGACAATAGGAAAGATGATTAAGACTTGTGCAATAATCATAGCAACAGGTGTAAATAAGATATCAAGAAATCCTAGGGGCCCTTTTCTCGATAGAATCATATATACCACAAGACCTGCCACCACTGGTGGTATTCCCATAAAAGTATTGATCAGCCGCACAAGAATCTTTTTCCCTTTAAACTCTCTGCTTCCAATAAAAATTCCTGTTGGAATGGCGCCAAGAGCTGCAATAGTGGTGCTGGAAATGGACACAATTAAGGATAGAAGAATAATCATATATACTTCTCTATCTAAAGATGTAATTAATTTTAATGCTTCGATTAAACTCGTCAGTATCTGATTCATTGTCCCTCCCAGTCCTAAGGTACTCTCTTAATATACAAAAGGTCGCTATGGGCAGCGACCTTTTTTCACCATAACAAATCAAGATTCATAAGCTAGCACCCACGCCGGCTTGGATTATTATAAAAGCTCCTTAGTACTCTGTTTCTTGACTTGTTATAACATTATTTATTTCCCTTGATAATTTATAGAGAATAATGCATCGCCGTATTCTTCTTTACCAAATTCACCAATTTTAGCTAAAACTTCATCTGAAGTAATCCATTTTAAATAAGCATCTGCGCCTTCTTTATTGATGCCTTCCAATTTATCAGGATTAGCTTGGATTACTGTATATTGATTCATTAAATCATCTGATTCGCCTACAATAATGTCAAGCTCAAGCTTGTCTTTCATAGAAAGGTAAGTAGCTTTATCTGTTATAGTATATGCGCCTTCTTCACTAGCCATTTGAAGAACATCTCCCATGCCCTTTCCTGCAGACATGTACCAATCTCCCTCTGGTTTTATAGAATTCGCTTCCCATATTTTTAATTCTTTTTTGTGAGTACCAGACTCATCTCCTCTAGAAACAAATGTAGACTTTGTGTCTGCAATCTTCTTAAAGCCATCTGCTGCAGTATCTCCTTCAGCAATTTTAGCTGGATTATCGCTAGGTCCAACAATTACAAAGTAATTGTACATGATTTCAACTCTTTCTAATCCATATCCTTCTTCTACAAACTTCTCTTCATCAGCTTTCGCATGAATCAATAAGACATCTGCATTGCCATCTCTACCTGTTTGAAGAGCTTGTCCTGTTCCTTGAGAAACTACATCAAGAGTGTAGCCAGTTTCTTTTTCAAACATTGGTGTCAAATAATCCATCAGCCCTGAATCGTTTACACTTGTAGTAGTAGCAAGAGTAATTTCTTTGTCACCAGCAGTATTGTCCTCAGGTGTATTATTTTCTTCTGTAACTTGTTTTGGTTCTTCTGTGGTTTCATTTGCCTTATTACTGCAAGCAGTAAATGAGAAAATCAAAAGTGAAATAAGTAATAAAATAGATAATTTAGAAATCCATGATTTTTTTATAAACATATATCTTCCTCCTTTTCAAAATGGAAGGCAGTACCGTTTACAGCACCACCCTTACGTTTTTGCAACCATAGAACTTGTCCTTAGGTTGCAAAAATCGGAGCTTTTACTACTCTATTGTAACTCGATTGTGTTTAAATTGTCAAGCAGAGTGCCTTCGGTACTCGCTCTAAGTTCTACGTTGTAAGTTCTATGTAAGAAACAATTGTTGAACATTAGTCCAGCAATCGTTAGGCGCGTTGGTTTTCCACTTTCTGCTTTCCAACTTTTACGCTAAAATGAAATCCTCTCTGGTGCAGAATAGATATTTCCTTGATCTCCTCTAACATACCCTAGTAGAGTAATATTGTATTCCTGCCCTAATTTTACTGCAGCAGAGGTAGGAGTAGATCTCGAGACTAGAATAGGAGCACCTAATCTAATGATTTTCGTCATTATTTCCGAAGATATTCGCCCACTAACAAAGACAATGCTGTTTTCACACAAGTCCATTTTACCTTCTTTTAGTAAAATACCTGTTATCTTATCAAAGCAATTGTGCCTTCCTATATCTTCATTTAATATTTGATATTCTGGGGTATAAAACAATACGCTATGGACGCCGCCTATTTCTCGGAATATTTCAGATTTGTGCATAAAGTTCTTCATACTGCTTAATATGGTCTCAATAGGATATACTGTCTTACTATCAGCTGAAAAGTACTGGCTTTTCTTTAGGGGGTTAATGTAGGTATAACATTGACCACAACCAGAAGTCACACTCCTTAAGCTCTCTTGCCTGTTGACTTTTATTTCCTCTTTTAGCTCCACAATAACTGCCTGCATTCGCTCATTATAGTAGATTTCTTTTATATCCTCATAAGAGTTAATAACCCCATCATTGTAAAGAAAACCAAGAGTCAATTCTACTTCGTACTGATTTAAACAGAGAAGGGAAACCAATTCTTCTCCATTGACGATAATCTTTAGAGAAATTTCGGAGATGATCTTCTTTACTACTTCTTTTGTATAAAATTTGTCTTCTTCTTTTTCAATTTTTAGCACATCAAACTCTTGATAAATGTTTTCTTCCATATAAGCACCTCTTTTGTCTCTTTTAATCCGATTCTGCTATTGCTATACCACCTGACAGGGACCCCTCTTAGATAAGTTTTACTATGTCTCCTAATTTTATTTCTCCACTTGTAATTACTTTAGCAAAGATTTCACTGTGAATCAATTTGCAAGGCATCTTTGAGCGAGGTAATTGGCATGAATCTGCGTGGCAATCTTTATTACACTCTGTCAACCCTAGCTGTACTTGTCCTATTTCTAGTACATCGCCTATTTTAAGTGCCTCTAAAGGAATACCCTCTAATGTTATATTTTCCTTAAATTTATTGAAACAAAGACCCTTTTCTTCTTCCTTATCCATCCAGTCTTTTATCTCTGCAGATGTAATAGAGACCTGCCTATCTCCCTTTCCCTTGTGCCTGTCACCAAATACTCCCTGACCAGCTTCCATTTTAAGGACTTGTGATGGTTCCCCAACTTGCCCTTTTGTTTTATTGCAATATAGTCCTACTACTTTACCCTGCACCTTTATACCTCTTCTCTTAAAAGCTGAATTTCTCCTATACGATTCAGAGAGTATCCACCTAATTCCTGCAGTCTCTCTTTGAATTTTTCACTTTTTAGGACATCTAGGAAGGACTGAATAATTGGCAGGTCTAGGTAAGTTTGTGGTATAGCAAAATCGTATTCTTCTTCACCTATAGGGATAAAATCTAAATCCATAGCTTTCGCAGCAGACTGGATGCCCATTCCTACATCTGCACTATTACTTCCCACTAAAGCAGCTACTGCCATATGAGTTGAGGCTTCTCGATCATAGCCTTTAATCTCGTCTGGAGAAATGCCCATCTCCATTAATTTGTAATCAAATAGCAATCTAGTGCCTGCTCCCCTTTGCCGATTTACAAATCGATGGTTTTTTAAATCGTCTATTCCTTGAATATGTAATGGGTTTCCTTTTTTCACAATTAAACCTTGTATACGCCCTACTCCTTTTATAAGGGCCATAGGATCTTTAAACATTCTCTTTATATAATTTATATTATACTCTCCTGTTTTTTCATCTAAAAGGTGAATAGGAGCCATGTGAGCTTCTTTTCTCATTAATGCCATAAGCCCACCCATACTACCGACATGAGTGCTAGACACAAAAGTATTTGGATGGGTATTTGGCATCATATCCCCTATTACATCTAAAATTAAATCGTGGCTACCTATGACTACGACGGTATTTTCAATTTCTTGTAAGCTTCTATATAATTCAATCTTTACTTTTTCGCCTGCTTCAACGCCTTCGCTATTTTGATCGATGACACAAAAGCCATCTGCACGAACTAAAGACATAGCTGCTCCAGCACCTCTCGCCAATGGCGCTGCCACAATCTTACCACCTACACTACCTACTTTTACCCTTACGTATTCCTTGTGTTTTAAGCTGGACACAAGCCTTTTGGTGATAACAGCTTCAACTTCATTCGTTTTGTCCTTTGCTTGTCCACTAAACATGTTTATTACAGGTATTACAAAGTTTTCAAATCCTATATAAGCAGATACAGGGTACCCTGGTAAGCCTATTACAGGCTTGTTATTTACAATAGCTAGTATGACAGGCTTTCCTGGTTTGATGGCCACACCATGAATCAATACTTGTCCTAATTCTCTAAGGACGTGTACGGTATAATCTTCTGTTCCCGCACTAGAGCCTGCATTGACAATAACCATGTCGTATTTTTCTGTAGCCTCTTTGATTTTTTCCTTGATCTTGTCATAATCATCTTCTATAGTTGGAAATCGATGAGGTATGCCTCCTAGTAAAGTAATCATGTTTTCAAACATTCTGGAGTTGGATTCAATGATATCCCCTTCTTTTGGTTCTTCTGTAGGTTCTATAATCTCTGTACCTGTAGGAAAAATAGCTACCTCAGAACACTTTATCACTTCAACTTCTAAAATTCCTGCAGAAAGAAGTACACTAATATCAATGGGGCGTATTTTATGATTGCTGGGTAACAACATCTCCCCTACTACTATATCTTCTCCAATGGATCTTATATGTTGCCACGAAGAAGCGGCAGATACAATTCGAACTTTATTTTCTACACCAATGTCTATGAGATCTTCTGCCATGATAACTGCATCGTAAGGTGGATTGATTGGATCTCCTGTATCGACTACTTTAAAATCAACTCCTAATTCTAAATCAATAGGAGTAGCTTCATTAGCACCAATTGTCTTCTCCGAATTTACTGCAATTCCATCCATGGCAGATGCATTGAAAAGAGGCGAACAGTATTTAGCAAATATTGCATGTCTCGTCACTCGATTTAAAGAAGCAGTTACGGGAATGGTTTCATAAATTGGCGACCATATCTCTTTGATAGCCTTAAGATAAATTGCAATTGCTTCGTCTACAGGTGTGGTCTTTAAATATAAATTTCTTTTTTCCATAGTATCCTCCTATAGTAAGTGAACATAAACCATTTCGCCTACGTTTAGTCCTTCATGATTTTGATCTATAAATATATATCCATCTGATTCTGTCAATGTACTCATTAGCCCCGATTTTCCAAGTATCGGGCGAGCAATATAAGCTCCATTACTTTGAATAAGCTTTACTAATTGACAAGTTAGCCTACCTGGTGCACTGGCCACATTCGTCTCCATTTTAGCAAGAACCTGTATGTTCTTAGGTCTCTCCTCAAATGTTTCTTTCAGCCAAACTACAATAAGCTGGAAGACGATTAAAGCTGCTGCAGGATGGCCAGGAAGTCCTATCAAGATGGTTTTGCTTTTATCATCTACACCCAAAATAGTGGGCTTACCGGGCTTTAAGGCGATTCCATGAGTGAATACTCCAGGCTGAGACAACTCATTTAAAACTTTTGCTGTTATATCCTTTTTCCCTTGGGAGCTTCCTCCTGATACTACTACTATATCACTATCCTCCATAGCTTGTGATACAGCCTTTTGCAAAAGCTCTTCTTCATCTTTTAATACATAAGTCTGCTTTACTTTAAATCCCTGTTTTGTTGCCATAGATTCGATGGCATAGGTATTAATGTCATGAATTTGACCAAGCTTCGCCTGATCTTTAAGGCCTACGAGTTCATCTCCTGTGGAAATAATCGTCAGCGTAGGCATTTTATATACTTTTACTGTTTCAATACCTACAGATGCTAAAGTCCCTACTTCTTGAGCCCGAACTAAGGTCCCCTTTTTTAGCATTAATTGACCTTCTTTTCGATCTTCTCCAATAGATATAATATTGCTTCCTGAAGAAACAGTGCTATAAATGGCGACTTTAACTTCGTCAAAGAGCTCACTATACTCCACCATGACCATAGCATCTGCACCTTCTGGAACCATACCGCCTGTAGGGACATAAGCACATTGTCCACTTTTTAATACATGAGTAGATGGATATCCAATTTCAATTTCTTCTACAATATCTAAAAATACAGGCAGACTATCACTAGCACCCATTGTATCTTTAGCAATTACAGCATACCCATCTACTGTAGAGCGAGGAAATTCAGGAACCATACAAGGGCTATATATATCCTGTGCTAAGACTCGATCTATTGATGATTGAATGGTAATTTCTTCTGTATCTAAAAGAGACCATTGTACTGCTGAATGCAGTTTTTTTCTAGCCTCTTCTAAGGTATCTACTTTTAATAATTTCACAAATTCCCCTCCTTTGTAATGTAAACTCTACTGATTTAGTGTAATCCTTATCAAGGTCAATACACCTTATAAAGTCTTTTATGAAGCACGGTTTTCACTTTTATTTAAAAATATAAGATTATTATATATGAAGATATGATAAAACTCAATTGGGAACGATGATTGACGATTGTTAAATAATTAGAAAGAGAACCATCTCATGTGTGTTTTTTTGCCGTCAAATAAATCGTAATCACCTTTACACAACAAATCTACCCTAAAAGCAAGCTTTTCTACGAAAAAAGGCAGATATCTGCAAAGATACCTGCCTTCATAGCTAGCTATAATTAATTCTTCTTAACTGTTGCAGCGCATACTTTTAACTCTGGAATTTTTGCGATTGGGTCTAGTGCTGCGTTTGTTAGTAAGTTTGCTTTTCCATCTTCAAAGTGGAATGGCATGAATAGAACGCCTTTTTCTATTGTATCTGTTACATGGGCTTCTACATTAACTTTCCCACGGCGGCTACTTACTTCAACGATCTCTCCTTGAGCGATGCCAAGATTTGCTGCGTCTTCAGGGTTCATCTCTACATAAGAGTGTCCAGAAAGTTTATTTAAACCATCAACTTTACCCGTCATAGTACGAGTGTGATAATGGTATAAAATTCTTCCTGTAGTAAAGATGAATGGGTATTCTTCATCCGGTTGTTCTTCAGCTGGACGGTAAGTTGCTGGTTTAAAGATGGCTTTTTCTCCTCTGCTAAACTTCTCAGTATGTAAGATAGGAGTTCCAGGATGATCTTTATCTAAACAAGGCCATTGTATGCCGTCTTCCTGAATTTTATCTATGCTCATTCCACCGTAAGAAGGTGTAACACTTGCTATTTCTTCTAATATTTCGGCAGAATTTGTAAAGCTATTTTCATAACCTAAGCCCTTCATTACATCTATTAGGATCTCATAATCTAGTCGAGTATCTCCTATAGGCTTCATTGCTGCATTTACTAATTGAACACGTCTTTCTGTGTTTGTAAATGTACCATTCTTTTCTGCAAAAGAAGTAGCTGGTAAAACCACATCTGCTAATTGTGCAGTTTCTGTCATAAAGATGTCTTGTACTACTACGAATTCACATTCCTTTAAAGAGTGTTCTACATGATTACTATCAGGATCAGATACCATTGGATTTTCACCCATAATGTACAAGCAGCGAATTTCTTTCTCTAAAATGGCTTCAAACATTTCAGTAGCTGTTAATCCTTTTTTGTCTGAAAGAGATACGCCCCATGCTTTTTCAAATTTCTTGATAACGTCTGGGTTAGCAACTTTTTGGTATCCTGGGAAGTCTGTAGGAAGAGCTCCCATGTCGCAAGCGCCTTGAACATTGTTTTGTCCTCTTAGTGGATTTACGCCACAAGCATATTTTCCAATATTACCACATAATAAGGCCATATTAGATACACTCATAACGCCTTCTGTTCCACTGCTGTGTTGTGTAACACCCATTGCGTATAAAATAGACGCAGTTGGTGCAGTTGCGTACATTTTTGCAGCTTTTACTAGATCATTTGAGTCAATTCCACAAATGCGAGCTACTACTTCTGGTGTATACTCTTTTACTACTTCTTTTAATTCTTCAAAACCTTCTGTACGACTATTTACATATTCTTTATCTAAAAGATCTTCTTTAATAATTACGTGCATCATTCCATTTAATAGAGGAATGTTTGTACCTGGTTTAATTTGAAGGAAAAGATCTGCTTGTTTTGCCAACGGTATTTCTCTTGGCTCAGCTACAATTAGTTTAGCACCTTTATTTAGCCCTTGTCTTACATTCATACCGATAACGGGATGAGTTTCTGTAGTATTAGAACCTATAATAAAATAAAGGTCGCTATCTTTCACTTCATCGATGGTGTTAGTCATGGCTCCTGAACCTAGAGTTGTAGCCAAGCCTGCTACTGTAGACGCATGGCAAAGTCTTGCACAGTGATCCACATTGTTGGTTCCAATAGCTGCACGCATCATCTTCTGGAATATGTAATTTTCTTCATTTGTACAACGAGCGCTAGATAGTCCAGCAAAAGCATCTGGTCCGCTTTCTTTTTTAATAGCGTTCATTTTATCTAGTATAAGAGTAAGCGCTTCTTCCCAAGATGCTTCACGGAAGACACCATTTTCTTTAATTAATGGAGTTTTTAATCTATCATTAGAGCGTACGAAGTCGTATCCGTATCTTCCCTTTACGCATAATCTTCCGTCGTTTGCCTTTGTACCTTCTACAGCTGATATCCCGACGATGTCATCGCCCTTCATATGTAAATACATTTGGCAGCCTACACCACAGTATGGGCATGTAGTACGTACTTTAGTGATATCCCAAGCCCTACCTTTACCTACAGATTTTTTACTAACTAAAGCCCCTGTAGGACATACTTGAACACAATTTCCACATTGAACGCAACTAGATTCTCCCATGCCGTCGTTATAGTCACATATGACCTCAGAAGAAGATCCTCTGTAACCTACAGATAAGACTTTATTACCTACTAAATCACTACAAACTGTAACACATTTATTACAAAGGATACATTTTCTGTTGTCCCTTGTAATCATGACGCTTGAATCGTCTATGATTTGCTCTGGTAAAGATTCCATTTTAAATGCTGGCATATGAATCCCTAAATCATAAGCTGCACTTTGTAAGCTACAATCTCCATTGGCTTCACAAGACATACAATCGTGTTGGCCATTAGAAATCAATAAGTTTACGATATTTCGGCGAGCACTTAGTACATCTGGTGATGCTGTATGAATAACCATACCATCATATATTTTTTGATTACATGCTGGTGCTAACTTCTTTGACCCGACGATTTCTACGACACATATTCTACATGAAAAAGTATCGTGAACGCCGTCAAGGTGACAAAAAGTTGGTATATGTATTCCATTTTCTTTGGCTACTTGAAGTATGTTTTTTCCTTCTTCTGCCTGTATTATCTTATTATCAATTGTTATTGTAATCATCGTCAACCTCCTCCTTTTATTCGTCTACTATTTCGTTATGGCGTCAAACGGACAATCTTGATAACATACGCCACACTTAATACATGCTTCTTGATCTATGACAAATGGTATTTCTGCTTTCTTGTCTCCAGTAATGGCATTTACTGGGCAATTCTTTTTACAAATACCACAGCTCTTACAAGTGTCTTCTTGGATTTCATAAGCCGTTAAGTTTCTACATACTCCTGCGGAACACTTGTGGTTTAAGATATGATCTTCGTATTCTGATCTAAAGTATTTTAAGGTACTTAAAACAGGATTTGGTGCGGTTTGTCCTAATGCACATAGGGACGATTTTTGGATATCTTTTGCTAACTGCTCTAAATCATCGAGGTCATCTAGCGTTCCTTTTCCTTCTGTGATTTTGTCTAGGAGTTCCATCATTCTTCTCGTTCCTAAACGACATGGAGTACATTTTCCACAGGACTCGTCTACAGTAAACTCTAAGAAAAATCTTGAGATGTCCACCATACAAGTATCTTCGTCCATAACAACCATACCACCAGAGCCTACGATAGAACCAATTTTAGCAAGGGATTCAAAGTCTACTGGAGTATCCATTAAGTCTAGTGGAATACATCCACCTGATGGACCACCTGTTTGTACTGCCTTTAATGCTTTACCGTTTGTTACGCCACCACCGATATCGTTAACGATTTCATTTAATGGCATACCCATTGGTAC
Organism: Alkalibaculum bacchi; assembly: GCF_003317055.1. Taxonomy (NCBI): domain Bacteria; kingdom Bacillati; phylum Bacillota; class Clostridia; order Eubacteriales; family Eubacteriaceae; genus Alkalibaculum; species Alkalibaculum bacchi. The sequence continues at coordinate 51,705 of NZ_QNRX01000011.1, read as the reverse complement.
TTCAACAAGTCCAGCGTTTTCTACTTTTCCTACAAGCGCAAATACTTTCGTTCCAGGTGATTTTTCTGTACCAATGCTTCTAAACCATTCTGCTCCCTTTTGGAAGATAATAGGCACACATGCAAGGGTTTCAACATTGTTTAGAATGGTAGGCTTTTGCCATAGACCTTTGTGAGAAGTTCTTGGTGGCTTCATTCTTGGCATTCCTCTGTTCCCTTGAATGGATTCCATAAGAGCTGTACCTTCACCACATACAAACGCTCCAGATCCAAGACGTAAATCAAGGTCAAAATCAAAACCAGATCCTAATATATTTTTACCTAGTAAGCCATATTCTCTCGCTTGTTCGATAGCAATGCGTAGCATTTTAACTGCTACTGGATACTCTGCTCGAACGTAGATATACCCTTGACTAGCACCAACTGCATAAGCGCCAATGGCCATTCCTTCTATAACAGCATGAGGGTCGTTTTCAAGGATATTACGATCCATGTAAGCACCTGGATCTCCCTCATCGGCGTTACAAAGGAAGTATTTTTGATTGGCTTGGATGCCATACGCCTCGTTCCACTTTCTTCCAGTAGGGAAACCTGCGCCTCCTCTTCCTCGAAGGTTTGCTTCTGTCATTAGATCAATTACATCCTTTTGCGTTTTTTCAGACAGAACTTGCTCTAATGCACGGTAACCATCAAATGCTATGTAATCATCAATATTTTTAGGATCAATTAAACCACTATTTTTTAATGCAACTCTTGTTTGCTTTTTATAGTAATCTCCAGCTAAGACAAGACGACCGTCTCTCATCTCTGCTGTGCCGTTTGCTAATAATTTTGCTTCTAATTCTGGTTTGTGAGACTCACGAATACGATGTAGTTCTTCTCTATTAATCAACGCACTCAACCTCCTGACTGTATTTCGCTATTATATCCTTAACATCAGACTTTTTAACCTTTGCATAAACGTCTTCATCAACTACAACTACTGGTGCTTTACTACAATCTCCTACACATCTACAATCTGTAATAGAGAATTGAAGATTTGGAGTCGTTTCACCACCTTTTATTCCTAAGATATTTTCAAATTCTTCTAAAATATCTTGTGCGCCTTTTACATAGCATGCCGTTCCTAGACAAATGCTAATATTGTGCTTGCCTTTAGGAATAAAGGTAAATTGAGAGTAATAAGTCGCCACGCCAAATACTTTTGATGCAGGTACGGCTAATCCACTAGCGATCATTTCCATGATTTCTTGTGGTAGATACCCAAATTTAACCTGAGCTTCTTGTAGGACTGGAATCAAAGCCCCAGGCATTTTTCTGTGTTCTAAAATAAACTCCTTAAACTCTAGGATTTTTTCTTTGTTCTTTTCAAGATCAAAGGTAAACTCCATACATACTTCCCCCTTTTGTTTTTTATATTAATTTAAGTAAATCTATAACATGATATTTTACATGCCTATGCATAAGGAATGGACTATGTACATAATATCCATATATTAATACATAAGTCAACATGTTATTTAATTAACAATTATGGCGTCAATGTACCATAAACTGAAACTAATACCATAAAGTAAAACTTTTTTTTGCCAAATAAAAAGAAAGGTAAAGGCTTGAAAGATTCACATATTGTATTTGTATACAAGAACAATACTTACTACTTGCGTACAATACGATATTCATGTGACCTTTTCAAGGTCTTCTCCTTTCCGCAATGGGAGGCGTTATCGTTTCCGATAATACCCTATAGATTCATTATTCCTAGATTTTATCCTTAGATACAATGAATTCGGAGTTTATATAATTTATAAAACTAGTATAACGTTTTTTTTTTTAAATGTCTAGCAAAATTAGAAATTTTGTCTTATATACAACTTATTTTAACTTGTACAGAGATTATTTTACAATACATTCAGTGAGGTTCTAGAGCAAGAAAGTACCTTTGGCACTTTAGCCATCAGCAATCAGCTGCCAGCTATCAGTGCTAGGATCGAGTCTCACAAGTCAAACATTCACCTACACATAAAGATAGTTTATATAATAGTTGAATTCAAAAATGAACTTTCGTAATATATAAAAAAAGCGATCAGCTGATGTTCGCTAATCGCTAATTGTATTATCATATTAAAGTAGTCGTAGTCCTCCATTACCTAGCTTTGCCAAATCCCCTCTCTTGATTTCTATATTAGCAAGTAAGCAAGGAAATATGAGATCAAAGCTAAAATGCTTATTGTAGATGCCCCCTCCTGGAATACCTACAATCTGTACATCTCCAATTTTACCTAATGCCATCATGCAACCAGGTAAAACAGGGAGCCCGTAGAGCACATCTTCTGCACCTGCCTTAATAATCCCCTCTAGAGTTACATCATCTGGATCTACGGAAAGACCAGCTGTAGCTATGATTAAATCTGCCCCAGATTGAATAAGCTCTTGTATTTTACTGCTGATTTTCTCTGGATTATCAGGGGCTATTTCTCTAGCAACAACCTGGCAGCCGTAGGTCTCCACTTTTAACTTTATAATTTCTGTGTACTTATCTTCTATTTTATTTTCATATATTTCTGTTCCAGTAATGAGAATTCCTACTTTTGCCTTTCTAAAGGGCATTACTTTTATAAGAGGTTCTTCTCCTAATATATTTATTGCTTTTAAATAGTCCTCATTAGAAATGTATAAAGGTATGGCTCTTGTGCCTGCTATGAGTTGATCTTTTTTTACAAGAGTATTATTTTTTAGTGTAGCGCAGATCACGCCAAAGGAATTGTTAAACTTACAAAGTTTATCTTCATCAAAGATAAGTATTCCATCATACTCGGCAATAAAGTTTATTTTGCCTTCTTGTGCGGCACTATTTGCCAATACACCTTGACCTTTCATGGCAGATGCAAAGCTTAATGCTACTTCATTCTCGTGTTTATACTCTTTTATAAAAGGATTATTTTCCTCTACATATAAGTAATTCTTTCCAATCATTTTAAGTTTCTCTATGTCTTCTTCCTGGATTACATGACCCTTATAAAATTCCGTTCTCTTTTCTGTCTTTGATATTTTTGCAATATCATGAAGTAAGTGAAATCCAATAGATTCTTCTACTCTTGTTTTGTTCAATGATAGAGTATCCTTTACTTTTGGATTACCATTTTCATCAATGAGATCATAAGGCAATTCTTGTGCACATCCCCTGCATATACTGCCATGTGATTTAGGATATGTTTCATCACAAATAGGGCATACTACTGTTTTCCCCATCTTTTTCTTTTTTAAATGTTTTTTATGTACTTTTGTTGGCTCTATAGAAAATAATGAAGTTCCTGCATCAATCATTTCCTTGAACAGTAACTCCGTGTCCTGTTGATCCTTTGATTTTTGTTTTAAAAACCATGTCTCTACTTCATGCCATTTTTTAAGTTGGAATCTGTCTAAAAATACTCTTATGCCAACACCTGTATACTTATCGTAAAAAACAGCTGCAAAACGACCAAAATCTAGTATCTTCAACCACCCATTCCCTACAGAGCAAGGAGTCAAAAGCTGAATAGCATCCGGTAAACAAGTTTTTGTCTCGCAGATCACATCAAACAAGATGTCTCTTGGTAAGTTTTCTATGGCAATATTCACCATAAAACCTCCCAGTAAAACACCTGGTGCTACAGTACCGTGAAAGGCCTCTATTGTATTTTTATATTCTTCATAAGTTAAATTGCCAAATTTCATATATCCACCTCTATATTTGTTTTATTAGTTTCTAGTTCTTAATCACTAGCAGAAATCGTCTTCGATGATTTCGTTGTAAGTTCTACGTAATATCACTTAGTTACCGCCAATAACTAAGAATTAAAAACCTATTAACAATAGTTGGACGATCGTTGAGTAATGGTTAAACTATTATCAAGCAATCACTTTAAAAACAAGTGGAAGAAGTATTGAATACTCCTCCACTTATTTTAAAATAGGGAAATTCTTCTTTTGAATTTAACTACTATTTAAGCTATCTTTCTACGTAGTTGAATCTTCGACCTGTAAGACTTTACCCTAGCACTAGTGGGTAATTGCTGATAGCTGATAGCTAAAGTGCCAAGACACTTTCTTGTTAAGATATTTTTTCTATTGCTACAGCACAAGCCTTATACTCTGGTGTCTTTGTAATACTGTCTTTTCCTGTAGAAGTAGTTAACCAGTTGGCATTGTTTTCAAAGTAGTGAATTGCCATCCAAACAAGCCCTGGTTGAATTCTTTCAGAAACTCTTGCAGTCACTTTAACTTCACCTCTTCGAGATCTAACGATGATCTTTTCACCATGTTCAATGCCAAGTCGTTTCGCATCTACATCGGAAATATCTGCGTATTCTTCTGGCAATAAATCATTAAGGCCTTTTGCTCTTCCTGTTTGAGTTCTAGTATGATAATGATATAATCTTCTTCCTGTACTCAATGTAAATGGATACTCTTCATCTGGCACTTCTGTTGGTGGTCTCCAGTCTAAATCTGATAGATATGCTTTTCCACCAGGGCGAGCAAAGTTTCCATTCATATGTAATATTTGTGTGCCTGGGTCTTCAACTGACCTACATGGCCATTGGATACCATCTTCTTCTATCTTATCAAAAGTAAGACCTTTAAAATTATCTGCTAATGGAGCTACTTCATTATCCCAGATTTCTGGCCCGCTACTAGCTTCCCAGTTGTGACCAAAGCGTTTAGCCACTTCTTTAAATATCCACCAATTTGGTTTTGCATCTCCTGGAGCATCTTTTATCTTACGAACTCTACTTACTCTTCTTTCACAGTTTGTAAAAGTTCCATCGTCTTCACTCCATGCAGCAGCTGGGAATATAACATCTGCATATTGAGTAGTCTCTGTCATGAACAAGTCATTACAAACTACGAATTCTGCTGCTTCTAAACAACTTATAACATGGCTAATGTCTGGCTCTGTAGCGACGATATTTTCTCCAAAGATCCAGAGTGCTTTTTGTTCACCTGTTTTTAAGCCATCCATCATGTCTGGAATCATTTTACCTAATTGATCTGGTAAGTTTTCAACGCCCCATGCTTTTTCAAATTTTTCTCTTGCTTTAGGGTCTACAACATATTGATAGCCGTGATATGTATTTGGAAGAGCTCCCATATCACAAGCTCCTTGTACATTGTTTTGTCCTCTTAGTGGGTTTACACCTGCATTTTCTTTACCTACATTGCCTAATAGGAGTTGTAGGTTTGCAACAGATTTAACATTATCTGTACCTGAATTATGCTCTGTAATACCTAATGTGTAAAGCGCCATTCCTGGTCTATTGTCCCAAAGCATATTCGCTATTCTTATGATTTGTTCTTCAGGAACACCACTGATTTCAGCTACTCTACTTGGCGGATATTCAAGTACTTTAGCTTTGAAATCTTCCCAATTTTCACAGTGCTCTTTTACAAATTCTTTATCGTATTTATCTTCTGTAATTAGGACATTCATTATCCCATTTAGGAAGGCAACGTCAGAACCCACTTTTAATTGAGCAAATTCATCTGCGTAATCTGCAAGTCTGTGTCTACGTGGATCTACAACAATAAGCTTAGCGCCATTTCTCTTACCATTTTTTACAAAGGTAGCAGCTATTGGGTGAGCTTCTGTCATATTTGTTCCTATACAGAAAAGTAAATTTGTATTAGCACATTCACCTAAAGAGTTTGTCATACCACCTGTACCTAGTGATGCTGCTAAGCCTGCTACAGTTGGAGCATGGCAAACACGTGCACAGTGGTCAATATTGTTTGTTTTAAATACTGCTCTGAAAAGTTTTTGCATTTGGTAAGAATCTTCGTTAATACTTCTTGCACAGCTGATTCCACCTACCGCATCGTTCCCATGTTTTTCGATAATGCTCTTAAATTTAGAAACTACTAAATCTAATGCTTCATCCCATGATGCTTCACGAAAAACGCCATTTTCCTTAATTAGTGGTGTAGTAAGTCTTTCTTTTGAATAGATAAAGTCATATCCATAACGACCTTTAACACATAATCTTCCCTTATTAGGAAGTGCGTCTTCTACACCCGATACCTCGATGATTTGATCGCCCTTCATGTGTAAATACATTTGGCACCCTACACCACAGTATGGACATGTAGTACGTACTTTAGTTATTTCGTAGATTCTTCCCTTTCCTACAGACTTCTTGCTAACTAAAGCTCCTGTAGGACATACTTGAACGCATTGTCCACATTGAACGCAGCTAGATCCTCCCATATCATCGTTGTAGTCACATATGATCTCAGAAGAAGATCCTCTGTAACCTACAGACAAGACATCATTACATACAATATCGTTACATACAGTTACGCATTTATTACAAAGAATACATTTTCTGTTGTCCCTTATAATCATAACACTTGAATCGTCTATGATTTGTTCTGGTAAAGATTCCATTTTAAATGCTGGCATTTGAATCCCTAAATCATAAGCTGCACTTTGTAAGCTACAATCTCCATTGGCTTCACAAGACATACAATTGTGTTGTCCGTTAGAAATTAATAAGTTTACGATATTTCGACGAGCACTTAGTACATCTGGTGATGCTGTATGAATAACCATACCATCATATATTTTTTGATTACATGCTGGCGCTAACTTCTTTGACCCGACGATTTCTACGACACATATTCTACATGAAAAAGTATCGTGAACGCCGTCAAGATGACAAAAAGTTGGTATATGTATTCCATTTTCTTTGGCTACTTGAAGTATGTTTTTTCCTTCTTCTGCCTGTATTATCTTATTATCAATTGTTATTGTAATCATCGTCAACCTCCTCCTTTTATTCGTCTCCTATTTCGTTATGGCGTCAAACGGACAATCTTGATAACATACGCCACACTTAATACATGCTTCTTGATCTATGACAAATGGTATTTCTGCTTTCTTGTCTCCAGTAATGGCATTTACTGGACAATTCTTTTTACAGATACCACAGCTCTTACAAGTGTCTTCTTGGATTTCATAAGCCGTTAAGCTTCTACATACTCCTGCGGAACACTTGTGGTTTAAGATATGATCTTCGTATTCTGATCTAAAGTATTTTAAGGTACTTAAAACAGGATTTGGTGCAGTTTGTCCTAATGCACATAGGGACGATTTTTGGATATCTTTTGCTAACTGCTCTAAATCATCGAGGTCATCTAGCGTTCCTTTTCCTTCTGTGATTTTGTCTAGGAGTTCCATCATTCTTCTCGTTCCTAAACGACATGGAGTACATTTTCCACAGGACTCGTCTACAGTAAACTCTAAGAAAAATCTTGAGATGTCCACCATACAAGTATCTTCGTCCATAACAACCATACCACCAGAGCCTACGATAGAACCAATTTTAGCAAGGGATTCAAAGTCTACTGGAGTATCCATTAAGTCTAGTGGAATACATCCACCTGATGGACCACCTGTTTGTACTGCCTTTAATGCTTTACCGTTTGTTACGCCACCACCGATATCGTTAACGATTTCATTTAATGGCATACCCATTGGTACTTCAACAAGTCCAGCGTTTTCTACTTTTCCTACAAGCGCAAATACTTTCGTTCCAGGTGATTTTTCTGTACCAATGCTTCTAAACCATTCTGCTCCCTTTTGGAAGATAATAGGCACACATGCAAGGGTTTCAACATTGTTTAGAATGGTAGGCTTTTGCCATAGACCTTTGTGAGAAGTTCTTGGTGGCTTCATTCTTGGCATTCCTCTGTTCCCTTGAATGGATTCCATAAGAGCTGTACCTTCACCACATACAAACGCTCCAGATCCAAGACGTAAATCAAGGTCAAAATCAAAACCAGATCCTAATATATTTTTACCTAGTAAGCCATATTCTCTCGCTTGTTCGATAGCAATGCGTAGCATTTTAACTGCTACTGGATACTCTGCTCGAACGTAGATATACCCTTGACTAGCACCAACTGCATAAGCGCCAATGGCCATTCCTTCTATAACAGCATGAGGGTCGTTTTCAAGGATATTACGATCCATGTAAGCACCTGGATCTCCCTCATCGGCGTTACAAAGGAAGTATTTTTGGTCGGCTTCAATACCGTAAGCTTCATTCCACTTTCTACCAGTAGGGAAGCCTGCTCCTCCTCTTCCTCGAAGGTTTGCTTCTGTCATTAGATCAATTACGTCTTTGGGGCTTTTTTCAGACAAAACTTGTTCTAATGCGCGGTAACCATCAAATGCTATGTAATCATCAATATTTTTAGGATCAATTAAACCACTATTTTTTAATGCAACTCTTGTTTGCTTTTTATAGTAATCTCCAGCTAAGACAAGACGACCGTCTCTCATCTCTGCTAT
>NZ_QNRX01000011.1:0-43278 GCF_003317055.1 Alkalibaculum bacchi | reverse complement strand
TTTAGGATCAATTAAACCACTATTTTTTAATGCAACTCTTGTTTGCTTTTTATAGTAATCTCCAGCTAAGACAAGACGACCGTCTCTCATCTCTGCTATGCCATCAGCTAATAATTTTGCTTCTAATTCAGGTTTATGAGACTCACGAATACGACGTAATTCTTCTCTATTAATCAATGTTCTCAACCTCCTTACTGTATTTCGCTATTATATCCTTAACATCCGATTTTTTAACTTTCGCATAAACGTCTTCATCGATTACTACTACTGGTGCTTTACTGCAATCTCCCACACATCTACAATCTGTAATAGAGAATTGAAGATCAGGAGTCGTTTCACCACCTTTTATTCCTAAGATATTTTGGAATTCTTCTAAAATATCTTGTGCGCCTTTTACATAGCATGCCGTTCCTAGACAAATGCTAATATTGTGCTTTCCTTTAGGAATAAAGGTAAACTGAGAGTAATAAGTAGCAACACCAAATACTTTTGATGCTGGTACCTCTAACCCTTTCGCAATCAGTGCCATAATTTCTCTAGGCAAATACCCAAATTTAACTTGGGCCTCTTGTAGGACTGGAATCAATGCTCCAGGCATTTCTTTGTGTTCTAAGATAAACTCTTTAAACTCTAGAATTTGTTCTTTGTTCTTTTCAAGATCAAAGGTAAACTCCATACATACTTCCCCCTTTTCGTTTTTTCCTAATAATAAAAAAACTCCTTTTCTCGAGGGAAAGGAGTTTTCACAAGAATACGATACGTAAAAACTACGTATTAATAGCCACTTTGAAATCGTTTAAAAAACAAGTGACTGTATCATCCGTATAATTTACTATGTACTTCTCCTTTCCACAGTGGGAGGCATTATCGTTTCCGACAATACCCTATAGATTCATTATTCATAGATTTTTATCTTTAGAATGAATGAATTCGGAGTATATTTATTTTTTATGCTTTTAGTATAACGATTTCTTAGTAGAATGTCTAGTTAAATCTTAAACTTACGATACAACTTAAAACCTTAAAATCACTAGTTTATAGCTAATTATAGACTGTTTTAGATTGTTTTTATTTATTATGGTTTGTTTTAGTTTGTTATTAATTTATTCAAATTATTACTTATTTTTCCAAGTAGTCGCTAAGATTTCTATTTTCTGTAATAGAAAAGTTCTGTTTTAGGTCACTTATAATCAGAAGTAGTATCTATGTAGCAACGATTTACATATTGTTTTAGTGCATTTGTTTAGAATATTCGTGTTAAATAAAAACGAATGTAAGATATATGTTTACATTACATTTGTTTGTAACGTAAACATATATCTTACATCATTAATAACTCTACTACAGAAAATTCTTTAGACATTACTTTTATTAAATTTTATTGGATGTATGTATTTGATTTTTGAAGAGATCAAATTCATAAAAAGAGAAAAATTATAATTAATTGCTGCTGTATTTTTTTCTTAAAGAATAACACAAATAGACAATACCAATTAGTTCTATTACTGTGACAAGTATGCCTCCTTCTGGTCCAAAACTTCCTCCTGTAATGAAATCTGGCCCTGTCAACTTAGTCTCGATTATGCTTGCATTTCCTATAATCATTCCACTAACAGGTAATCCTAAAACATTACCCATAAACCAGTTCCATACAGAGTGCTGTGCGAAAATCCCCCATAGACCTCCATCATTTATGGCATACAGAGCTGCGAAGATTCCGTATAAGGCCAAATTTACTAGTGCTAAATCACTGACATTAGGGTTTCCCATATGTAAAAAGCTAAAAAACAGAGAGGATACGATAATTGCTATAGGGACTTTATAATATCTACACAATACTGGCATCATCCACCCTCGCACCACAACTTCCTCACTTGCCCCTTGAATCATAAAGCCTACAAGAAATAACAATACATATGGAATTGCAGATGTTCCTATGCCTGAAGTCGCATAAATAGGTTCACGAACTACCTCACCCCATCCAAAAGCTATGATGGCTACAAAATAAAAAAGTTGCATTCCAATAGCGACAAGAGCTCCTTTTATGTACTTTTTTAGTTTATTCTCCTGATTTAATCCAATAGTAGCAAAGGGCCTTTTTTCAATTACCCTCGTATAAAAGATAAAAAAGAGTATAACACTTCCTGTATCAAGGACTAAGCTAATCCAAGACATCATAGCTGAATTACTATAAAGCTGACCCTCTAAAATGCTTATATTACCTGTTACAATAGCGTAAACACCTATAATAGCACCAATAACGAAGCTGATAAGAAGAGAAGGAACAATCTGTAATACCATAGCTAAGAAAGATATCAATAACCAAGCAACGAGCTTGAACCTCCCTAATTTTTCATAGGTAACTTTGGAGTAGAGATTAAAGTCATTTAAATAAGTATTTGATTTGTTAATCTGAAACACAAATACACCCCCTTTTTAGTTCTAAGTTTCAAGTTGTAAGCTCTATATAAAAGCAGTGAAGGTTGGACGGTTGGTTCGTTGGGCAGTTGGACGGGAAAAACCAAACTCGCCTTCGCGTAAGGTAAAGACCTAAGCACCTACTTTTTTTATTCTAAAACGCAGCGAAAAACCTTAGACCCACAGAGTCAGCCCTAACCCAATTACCTCAGTCATCCAGAGCGCTACCGAAGGATCTCTAGGCTCTAGCTATAACGTATAAACTACATAATGAATAATCATTAGAATGAAATACAAAACCTTCAATGAACAATGAAAAATGAACATCGAATATGGAACAGTACAAATATGCGACTCACTAAATCTTTATATTGGTCATCATTCATTGTTCACTGTTCATTGGGACGTAAGTCGCATATTTGCTTACCACCTTACTACCTTGTCACCTTACCACCTTATCTAGCACTTTCCCGTCCTTGTAGAACAGTTCTCCATCTGCGTAGATTTCGCCTCCGTCCCTCATATCGCACAGCATATCCCAGTGAATGGCTGATGTGTTTCTTCCGCCGCTTAAAGGATAGGATTTGCCTAAAGCTAGGTGAATTGTTCCACCGATTTTTTCATCAAAGAGCATATTTTTAGTGAATCGATTGATATTGTAGTTGGTTCCTATAGCTACCTCTCCTACCCTTCTAGCTCCAGGATCAATATCTATTAAAGCCTCTAATAATTTTTGCCCTTTTGATGCAGTTGCTTCTACTACAATCCCATCTTTAAAGGTAAGGCGTATGTCCTCTATTTCCTGTCCTGAATAAATTCCTGGAAAACTAAATCGAATTTTTCCATTTACACTATCTTCTATAGGTCCTGAATAAACTTCTCCACTAGGGAAGTTATTGCGTCCATCCGAGTTCATCCAAATCCTTGATTCAATGTCCATTTCAATATCTGTTTCCTTGGAAACAATCCGCAAATGCTTTTTACTATTTAAATAATCTACGATATGTTGCTGGCTTTCTCTAATCTTAATCCAAGATGCAACGGGATCCTCGTCGTTTAAGAAACAAGCACTATAAATAAATTCTTCGTATTCCCTTAAAGACATGCCTGCTTCTTGAGCAGAAGATTGTGTGGGGTACATACATAGTGTCCAATTTAATTCACCTTTTGCGCTGCGCTCTGACTGCAGTTTGCTTACATTTGCACGAGCTTTGTTGAATGTGGATATCTTTTTAGGGTCGATATTACTCATGTATTTTGTATTGTTTCCACCACCAATATTTAAGAGCTTATCTGCCCTTTTTACAATCTCCTCCGATATTGAGGAAACATAAGTAAGCTGTTCCTCACTTCCTTCCTTGAGGAGAATTTCATTAAGATCGTGTTTTAAAATCACATAAGGATGGCCACCTGCTTTAATAATTTCTTCATAACAAGCTTCAACTAAAGGATATGCCACAGGATAACCTTGTATTACCACCAAATTGCCCTTTTCTACTTTAAGAGAGTAGTTAATTAAAGTTTGAGCGTACTTTTTAATTCGAATATCAGCCATGATATTCCTCCTTTTTTTATAAATATATTTATTATTCGTTTGCAATTTGCTATTATATCTTTTCCTTAATAAAAAAAGTTAAGTGAAAATTGTCTCCCTTAACTTTCTTTATATATAGAGATTATTATTAAACCATCTTTTAGTAGTTTATGCTTTAATAACTAGCATGTAGCGATCCTTCGTTGCTTGGTTCCTAGTACTGTGGATGACGGAGCTGAAGCTCGGGTCATTACCTCGACTAAAGGCGAGTTTAACTTTTCTCCTTTTCAGCTTTGCGCCTTCAACTTTTAATTTTGTGCTTCTATAGCCTTTTTCATCACTTCATCTCTAATAGCTTCTAATTTGTTTTTTGCTTCTTCTAGCGTTTTTCCTCTGATAGAGAAATATATCTTGATTTTAGGTTCTGTTCCGGAAGGTCTTACACAAAACCAGCTATCGTCTTCTAAATAAATTTTAATCACGTTTGATTGAGGTAAACTTAATTTTTCGGTGCCTTCTCCAACAGTATTTCTCTTTCCTTGAAGATAATCTTCAATATACTGTACATTTAATCCAGCCCATTTCATAGGAAGATCTTTTCGGAAGAAAGCTGCGATTTTTTTCAGCCTTTCGCTACCTTCCTTTCCTCCAAGCTTAATGGATTCTATACAATCAATATAATAGCCATAAGCTTGATAAATTTCTTCTAACACATCTCCTAAATTCTTGCCATTTTCTTTATAGTACAATGCCATTTCACAAAGAATCAAAGAAGCTCCTACAGCATCTTTATCTCTTGCATGATCCCCCACTAAATATCCATAGCTTTCTTCAAATCCTAAGATGTACTTTCTCAATTTTGTATTGGCGTATTCCTCAATCTTTTCTCCAATATACTTAAACCCTGTAAGAGTACTTTCCACATTTACGTTAAAATCATCTGCAATTCGATCTACTAAATCCGTAGAAACAATACTCTTTATAATGACGCCATTTTTAGGCAAATCGCCTTTCTCCCTTAATTGGCTAATAAGGTAATATTCTAAAATACATCCTATCTGATTTCCAGATAAATTAATATAATTTCCCTTCTTATCTTTATAAGCTATACCAATTCGATCCGCATCTGGATCTGTAGCAATTATAATATCTGCATTTTTCTCGTTAGCAAGTTTTTTTGCTAATTCAAATACGGAGATTTCTTCTGGATTCGGCACCTTCACAGTAGGAAAATTCCCATCTGGTTTTTCTTGTTCTCTAACTACATAGACATGTTCGAATCCAACTGATTTCAACGCCTTCCTCAATGGAACATTCCCAGAGCCATGTAATGGAGAATACACAATATTAAGATGATTTCCTTTTTCTACTATTAACTCCCTGTTTAAGCACTGAGACACAATAGCGTCATTGTATGGACCATCTATTTCTGAAGATATATAGTGAAGGAAGCCTTGAGCAATGGCATCCTCTTCATCTATAGTCTTGATATATTTAAAATCATATATTAGGCTGATTTCGTCGCTAATCTCTTGAGCTTGGTTTGGCGTCAATTGATAGCCTTCTTTCCAATAGACTTTATAACCATTATATTCTGGAGGATTATGGCTTGCCGTAATGACAATCCCACTAATACATTTTAAATGCCTGATTGCAAAAGATAAGACGGGCACAGGTCTTAGAGAATCAAAAAGATAAGTTCGTATTCCATTAGCACATAAAATTAGAGCTGTAGTTTTGGCAAATTCTTCAGACATATTTCTAGAGTCGTAAGCAATAGCGACCCCTTTGTCCTTATACTTTTGGCCCCACTTTGCAATATGGTTTGCTAGACCTTGAGTTGCAAAGCCTACTGTGTACTTATTCATACGATTTTTACCTGCTCCAAGAATACCTCGAAGACCAGCAGTACCAAATTCTAAATTTTGATAAAACCGGTCCTCTAATTCCTTGGGATCATCAGCAATACTCCTTAGCTCTTCTTTTGTCTTTTCATCTACGAATTCACTATTCATCCATAAATTATATTTATCTTTGTACAATCCAATATCCCCCTTGATATTTATATGTTTTCTTAAATCCATTATCTTCTTTGTAAATAACTGTAATATACCTTTTTTATTATAACATAATATGCTCTTATTTTTGTGTCTTTATGTATTAACAAAATGAAGACACATATGAAAATAAATATTCTAAATACAATGTAGGATTATTTTTAATAACTAGAATATATAGTATACATCAAGTGTACACTCCATAGTTGTAAAATTATGGTTTAAAAATGTATAAAAAAGAGAAAAACCTTCATAATAAACCATGTGTCTAAGGAGGGATCTTATTGATCGTAGGTTTGCCGAAAGGCCTTTACTATTATAAGCATCATAAATTTTTAGAAGAATTTCTAAACCATCTTCATATATCCTATATATCATCGCCAGATACGAATAAGAACATATTAAACGAAGGAATTGCCACTTGCGTAGATGAAGCCTGCTTGCCTATAAAAGTATTTCATGGACATGTGTCCTATTTAAAAGATAAATGCGATTTGATTATAACTCCACGAATTGTAAGGGAGGTAGATGGCAAATACATCTGTCCTAAGTTTTGTGGTATTCCAGAGATGATTCAAAATAGCATATCGGATCTTCCGACTATTACTACCTTGCCTATTGAATTAAACAATAGAAAAAGCATATATAATTGGTGCAGGAAATTAGGTAAGCTCTTAGGTAAAAACAAGAGAAATATTGAAAGAGCTTATGCTTCCTCAATAAATTATCTATTTACACAAGAAAATGGTATAAATGACAGTGAGTACCCTTATAAAGTTGCCCTTTTAGGTCATCCATACAGCCTTTACGACAAGCACGTAAACATGAATGTTATTAAGAAATTACACGACCTTGGAACAGGCGTCATTACAGAAAACGTGATAGATATCGATCACAAAAATGACATTATGAAAGAATTAGTAAAAAGGCCTTTTTGGAGCAATATGATTAACGCTGTAGGCTCAGGAGTTTACTTCATGAAGAACCACTTAGTAGACGGGATTATTTATTTATCTTCCTTTCAATGTGGTATTGACTCTGTAGCCATTGAATTGCTGGAAGATATACTAGAAGACCTTCCTATTTTAGTCTTAAAGCTTGATGAACATTCTGGACAGGCCGGCATGGATACTAGGATTGAGGCTTTTACAGATATGCTAAAAAGGAGAGAGTACCTTGATTTTGACATTTCCACACATGGGTAATATATACTTAGCAGGAAAAATTCTGCTGGACGGATTAAATGTAGATTATATCATTCCACCTATTTCCAACAAAAAATCCTTGGAAATAGGCTCAAAAATTTCACCTGAAGAAATGTGCCTTCCCTTTAAAATTATGATGGGAAATTATATTCAAAGCATAGAGCAGGGTGCAGATACTATATTATTGGTAAGCAGCTGCGGTCCTTGTAGGTTTGGTGAATATAGTGAACTTCAGGTTCGATTGCTTAGAAAAGCTGGTTATGATGTTCGGTTTATTGTGGCGGATCTACCAGATCAATTAAGAAAGGATTCAAATATCCTAGATATTAAAGCCCTATTCAAGGAAGTTGTCGTAAGCAATAGAGAACGGGCTAAGTCGATTTTAAGAGGTATTCACGCCATGAATATTATCGATGATCTAGAAGCTACTGCTCATTTGAATTCAGGATATGAGGAAGTGCCAGGCGAATCTAAGAAGCTACTTAAAAGAGCATTGCGGGAGTCCTATAAAGAGGACAATCCCAAAAGAGCAGTAGCGGTTTTGAAAGAGTATCAAAGAAAAATCCATGGAATAAAAATAGATACCATAAAAAAATGTCCCTTAAAAATTGCTATTATTGGTGAAATCTATACCATAATTGATGGCTTTTCTAATTTGAATATTGAAGAAAAACTAATGGATTATGGCGTTAGCACTTCTAGAAGGCTTTCTGCAAGTTGGTGGATCAAAGATTCACTGCTTAAACTCGTTAAACTCAATGGCATTCAAACAAAAGATTTCTCCAAAGACTATCTGCCCTATTGGGTTGGTGGGCACGCTAGAGAATGCATATCTGAGGCCGTCATGGCTCACAATCAATTATATGATGGTGCCATACAGATCTTTCCATCAGGTTGCATGCCTGAAGTAGTCTCTAAGGCCATACTACCGAGTATTTCAAGAGATAAAGACTTCCCTATAATGACCTTAGTCATGGATGAAATGTCAAGCGATGCTGGATATACTACTAGAATTGAGGCGTTTCTAGATTTATTAGAGAGGAGAAAAACACCATGTACTATTTAGGTGTAGACGTAGGATCCGTCAGCACG
Source organism: Alkalibaculum bacchi (assembly GCF_003317055.1). Lineage (NCBI taxonomy): Bacteria > Bacillati > Bacillota > Clostridia > Eubacteriales > Eubacteriaceae > Alkalibaculum > Alkalibaculum bacchi. The sequence continues at coordinate 34,972 of NZ_QNRX01000011.1, read as the reverse complement.
GATTTTGTGCTATTAAACAAAAATTATGAGGTGGTAGAACACCTTTATTTAAAGACAAATGGCAGACCTATAGATGCGATTAAAGAAGGTTTGTGCTGTCTTTCCCAAACATTTGACGACAAACAAATTACCGCTGTTGGCGTCACTGGAAGTGGAAGAAATATAGCCAGCTATATTTTAGGGGCTGATTTAGTTAAAAATGAGATTACTGCTCATGCTGTGGCAGCCTTACACTTAAATAAAGATGTAAGGACCATCATTGAAATTGGTGGTCAAGACTCTAAAATTATACTCCTAAACAAAGGCATTGTAGTAGACTTTGCTATGAATACGGTCTGTGCAGCAGGAACAGGTTCTTTTTTAGACAGACAAGCTGAAAGACTACAGATTCCTATCGAAAAATTTGGAGAATACGCTTTACAATCTACTTTACCAACTCGAATAGCTGGCAGATGCAGTGTTTTTGCTGAATCGGATATGATTCACAAACAAGGCATGGGCTACAGTACTCCCGATATCATCTCTGGCCTATGTGAAGCATTAGTCCGTAATTATCTAGCGAATGTAGCAAAGGGCAAACAGATCCATGATATTGTTTTTTTCCAAGGTGGCGTAGCTGCTAATATAGGGATCAAGGCAGCTTTTGAGAAGACACTTCAAAAGGAATTATATGTACCTGAGAACCATCACATAATGGGTGCTATTGGCGCAGGCATCTTAGCTTCTGAAGTGAAAAAGACAAGTACTTCATTTAGAGGTTTTCAAACGGCATCAAGCAATTTTAAATCCACCAGCTTTGAATGTGAAGGATGCCCTAATTGCTGTGAAGTAGTCACAATAATGCAAGACGAATCTACTTTAGTAGGGTGTTTTGGTGATCAGTGTGGTAAATGGAGCCAAAGTAAATCATATATTTCTATTAATAAATAAGCAAAGCGCTTACACGCTTTAGCAATCAGTCGTCAGTCATCAGCATATTGCATTCCTTTTGGGTCATTTAGCTACTAGAGCTAGTATTAGCATAGTAATAATTTACGCATTTTAATGTGTAAAATAGAACTTCACTACTATAAGATTAAAGCCACTACTCTATAAATTTGTAGTGGCTTTGTTGGTTCGAAATTTTTTTAACTATACTTTCTTGTTTCTCTAATAATAAACGCCTTGCTTTGTTGTTCCTTAAGAGATAAATTTTTTCTAACTTTTAACGCGTATGGTATTTCAATACATAAAGTATACTATTTATACAGGAGTATGCAATTAAAAAAATCTATATTTTTTTCTTGATTTCTATAAATTTAAGAAAATGTAAGCTATTTGATATACTTTGTTTACAATTTAACCTTTAAAAATAGCGAAATAGGTATTATAATGAATTAGAACTTTGCTTAAGGGGTGATTATTTGAATAGAAGAATATTATTATCTTTATGCATATTTTTACTATTAATGGGGACGAGTTGCTCCAATCAGGATATTATAGATGAAAATAATATAAACATTGAAAGAATTGAGACTCTTGAAGACGATATCGATAAGTTAAAAACAGAAAAGGAAGAATTAAATAGTCAGATTCAAGAATTAAAAACTATTAAAAAGGCTTCAGAAGAAGAAAAGCAATTCTATCTACAATTTATCACTAAACTTACGGAACCTATGAGTGAAACATACCTTACTGAAATTGCTCAGGAGCAGTGGAAATATTCCATATTAGTAGATGAAGTTTCTATTCCTCAAGATGGCATTATCGAAACAAGCGAAAATTCTTTTAAATTAATCGTTTCAGAAGCACAGGCACCGTATATCGCCTTACCTACAGAGATACATAATAAAGGTAAAATAAGCGGGGATTTGTTCTCAACACATATTAAATTTTTAAATGTAAAACCTACCAATACTTCTGGATCTGAGGAGGACAAGATTTCGTCGACAACTTATACTTTTAGTAATCTCAATAATGAAATTGTAATTAATCTAGAGATTTCAAAAGAACTACAAAAGCGCCTAGGATTAAATACGAATATTATAACCGTTAAAAAGGTTGATCCTACAACTTTAGAAGATTCTCAGGCAACAGACGCTGCAACAGAAGAAGAGAGTAATGATAACGAAGAAAAATAAAAGCGCTTTAGTTCTAAGTTATATGTTATAAGTTCTATGTAAAAACATTTGAAAAATAGGGTATTTGAGGTCAACAAGAAGAGCCCCTGCGGCGCATTAGTCGCTAGTCATTAGTCTTTAGTCGCAAGTATTCGGGTATTCTTTTCGGGTCTAGATCCTTCGCTTGCGCTCAGAATGACTGAGCAGGAGCCAATGTCAAAAGTAGGACTTTTCTATTACAATAATAAAAAGCAGAGTATACTTTCATACTCTGCTTTTTATGTATGACTTACGTGTGCTTTCCATGCAATTGAAAATCTACAATTTAGAATTGAGAATTATTGCAAAATCCCAAATAGATAATGTGTCCTTACTATTTAGAAAGTATTTATCTCGCCTAGAGGCGAGTACGGTTTTGCTGACCACCTGACCACCTTATCACCTGTTTTTAGGCATTTAACAAATCATTTTTCAGTGTCCACAATTTCTGGGATAAATCTATATGGTATTCATGAGGATTTGTAAATCTTGTAATAGCTGTCCACATAGTATTTAATTCGTCCTTTAAGTGACTTTGAATTTCCTTGACACAAGGCTTGTCATATACTAATTTACCGTCAATTATAATAGGAACCAACAAATCTTTTAATCTATAATTGGTGAGAACTGTTTTTTTCCACGTATAAACAGGGTGGAAAATTGTTAGAGGTTGCGTTTCATCGATGATTTCATCATCTAACATTATAAGGTCTGCTAAGGCTTTATTGGATGCTTTATCGTAAATTCGAGCGACCTTTTTGTAAGCAGGATTTGTAATCTTGCCTGGGTCATTTGATATTTTTAGTTTATTCATTACTTGTCCATTGTGTTCAATTTGAGACATTTTGTACACTGCACCGAGAGCAGGCTGGTCATATGCTGTAATCAATTTTGTGCCTATTCCCCATAGAGAAATTTTAGCACCCTGTAATTTTAAATCTCGGACTAAATATTCATCCAAATCCGAAGAAGCGGAAATCACTGCTTCCTGTAATCCAGCCTTATCTAACATCTTTCTGCACTCTTTGCTCAAATAGGCTAAATCACCAGAATCTAAACGAATGCCATAAATTTTTGGAAGCTTATTCTCTCCTTTTAATTTTGTAAAGAGCTTTATGGCATTAGGCATTCCTGACTCTAATGTATTATAGGTATCAACCAATAAGGTGAGATTGTCTGGATTATGCTCTGAGAACTTTTCAAAAGCCTCATACTCATCATCATAACTCAAAATAAAACTGTGAGACATGGTCCCTTTTGAAGGCATGTCCACTAAGTATTCTGATTCTACATTACTTGAACCAGCACAACCACCAATAATAGCAGCTCGAGCTCCATATAGACCTGCTTCCGTTCCGTGAGCTCTCCTTAGTCCAAACTCAAGTACTGGATCCCCACCTGCAGCTTGTACAATTCTAGATGCTTTAGTAGCTATTAGTGTTTGATGATTGACTATAGTTAGTAATGTGGTCTCAATAATCTGAGCTTGAATTAATGGAGCCTTTACCCTGAGTATAGGTTCCTGAGGAAATACAATAGTGCCCTCTGGAATGGCATATAGTTCGCCTGTAAACTTAAAGTTTCGAAGATATTCTAAAAATTCCTCTGAAAATTCAGGATGGTGTTTCTTTAATAATTCAATATCTTCTTCTGTAAAATGTATATTTGTTAAGTAGCTAATAACTTGCTCTAATCCTGCACAGACAGTATATCCGCCTTTAAAAGGATTTTTTCTAATAAACAAATCAAAGACTGCTATATCGTCCTTTTTATCGTCACTTATATACACATTGCCCATGCTCAGTTGATAATAGTCTGTAGATAATTGTACCGATCTATTGTGATACATATTATACCTCCATATTTCATTCAATTATTGTTATTGTACACTTCTGAGGGTATTATTGCAATCAATTGTACCTTTCTTAATTTATGTTTTTTTAAAATGTTAATCAGTTTTTTTATTATCAGCTATCAAAAATAGTTGACAATATTTTTTTGCTTTGATACAATTAACGAAAATCAGATTATTGATAATGATTATCAATATCGATATTTTGTATATCGCTGTGGTCTATTGCGAAATAGAGATCATCATTATTTCAATTACGCCTAAAAATCATGTAGATATTTATTTCATTGATTCAATAATCTGCTTGCCAATAATACTTACATAATAAGGAGAGAAATGTATGAGAAAATCTAAATTTTTTAAATTCACTGCTATTATTGCCATTTTTGCTTTACTATTTACAGCTTGCTCAAATTCAAGTAATGAAACTGCTGAATCTGAAACAAATGAGCAGGTAAATACGTCAACTGAAGCTTTAACAGTTGAAATCACTGATGCTCATGGAACTGTTACTGTTCCTGTAAACCCAAAGAATGTAGTTGCTTTGGATAATAGGACTTTTGAAACTTTAGCTGATTGGGGCGTTGAATTAGCAGCTGTTCCAAAGGGTGTAATGCCTGCGGATTCGCCATATGTAAGTGATGAGTCCGTTCTAGATATTGGAAATCACCGCGAACCAAATCTTGAAATGATTGCAGCTGCAGACCCTGAACTTGTAATTGTTGGTCAAAGATTTGCTAGCTTCTATGAAGATATAAAAGAATTAGTACCAAATGCAGCTGTTATCGATCTTAATGTTGATGTTTCTGAGGAGGCTGATACACCTGGACAAAATTTAGTAAATGGACTTAAGGATTCTACAATCGCTTTGGGGAAAATTTTCGATAAAAAGGAAGAGGCTGAAAAATTAGTAGCTGATTTTGATAAAGCGATTGAAGATGCTAAATCTACATATAATGGAACGGATACTATTATGGGCATTGTAGTTTCTGGTGGAGATATAGGTTTTTCAGCTCCTAGTTCTGGACGTGTTTGGGGACCAATGTATGATATTTTTGAATGGACTCCAGCATTAGAAATCGACAGTACATCTTCAGATCATCAGGGTGATGATGTTTCTGTTGAAGCTATTGCGCAAAGTAATCCTGACTGGATTTTTGTACTAGACCGTGATGCATCAGTATCTTCTACAACGGATGCAGTTCCAGCTCAGGATGTTATAGATAATTCACCTGCTCTTAAAAACATAACTGCTGTTACTGAAAGAAAAATAGTTTATGCACCAGAAGATACTTACACAAATGAATCTATACAAACTTATCTAGAGTTATTTAAGGATTTGGCAAGCGCTTTAGCGAAGTAGTTAAAGGAGTGCATTATAGTGCTAAAAAGTACAATACAAAATAAGACTAGGGCTGGGATATCTCGGCCCCAACGTCACAACAACAATAGAATATGGACAAAATCTTTTATATTAGCGATTATAGCTGTTATCACCCTGGGTATTGTATCACTCTTCACCGGGGTATATGATATACGAGGACAGGCCGATGGAATGGATATGTTTTTCATTACTCGTGTTCCAAGAACAGCTGCTCTAATGCTTACTGGAGCTGCAATGTCAATGGCTGGCTTAGTAATGCAACTCATCACACAGAATCGCTTAGTTGAACCTACCACAACAGGAACGATTGAATGGGCAGGCTTAGGACTTCTTTTTGTTTATTTAATATTTCCCGCCCCAACTCTAGTGCAAAGAATGACTGGTGCAATCATTTTTTCCTTTGTAGGAACGATGATCTTCTTTTTATTTCTGAGAAAAATTAAGCTTCGTTCCTCTTTAATTGTCCCCATTATTGGGATGATGCTTGGAGCAGTCATCTCCGCAATTTCTACTTTTATAGGATTGGTTTTTCAAATGACGCAAAATATTGAAACTTGGTTTGTAGGTTCTTTTGCATCCGTTCAAATTGGACGATATGAATATCTATGGCTAATTGTCGTCGTTACTTTTCTTATTTTTCTTTATGCTGATCGATTGACTTTAGCAGGTCTGGGGGAAGATGTTACAACAAGTCTTGGATTAAATTATAATAAGATTGTTCTTTTAGGTACTGGTCTTATTTCATTCGCGGTTGGAATCGTTGCGGCTGTTATCGGAAACTTACCTTTTTTAGGTTTAATTGTGCCAAATATCGTTTCAATATATAGAGGTGATGATCTTAGAGGTAATTTACCTTGGGTATGCGTGCTAGGAATGGGAACTATTACTGCATCTGATATCATTTCTCGAACAATTATAATGCCTTTTGAAGTACCTGTATCTTTAATACTTGGATCTGTAGGGGCAGTTGTATTTATTGCTATTTTATTGAGAAGGAGAAAAGCGAGATGAAGGCATTAGAATGTAATAGTAAAATAAATTTTAAAATTGCTCCTAGCCTTTATAATGATAATAGATCAGCTAGAGCTTTTCGTTCTAAAAAAGAAGAAAAACGCTATTGGATTTTACTGATAATACTGATTGCTTTGGGCGCATTTGCTTCCTACGGGCTTTTAGTTTATAACAATCCAGTTCCAATAGACTCTCCTTCTTTTATTCCTGTTGTTAGAAGAAGGGTGGTAGCTCTTGTTGCAATGATTATTGCTGCAGTATGTCAGAGCTTATCTACTGTTGTTTTCCAATCGATTACGAATAATAGGGTTATTACTCCTTCACTTTTAGGTTTTGAAGCACTTTATTCAACCATTCAAACTAGTACAATGTTTTTATTTGGTGCTAGCGCATTTATAAGTTTTAGTGGCATTGAGTCCTTTATATTTCAGGTTGTTGCTATGGTCGTCATGTGTTTAATACTTTATGGATGGTTGCTGTCTGGAAAATATGGAAATTTACAACTAATGCTTTTGGTTGGCGTTATTATTGGAACTGGGCTGAAGTCTTTATCTACTTTTATGAGAACACTCCTTGCGCCTTCTGAGTTTGATGTTTTACAGGCTAGATTGTTTGGCTCTGTCAATAATGCGGATTCTGAATATTTTGTTATCGCCATCCCAATTGTAATAATTGCAGCATTCGTTATACTTACTTATTCGAAGAAATTAAATGTACTATCCCTTGGAAAGAGTGTTACTACATCCTTAGGAGTTCATCATCAATTTAGCCTAATTTTTACTCTCATATTCGTTTCTATATTGATGTCCGTTTCAACGGCTTTAGTTGGCCCACTTACTTTCTATGGTTTTTTAGTTGCAACTTTGAGTTACCAAGCGGCGCCAACTTATGACCATAGATATATTTTCCCAATGGCTCTTGCCATAGGATTTTTGATCATAACAGGTGCGTACTTTTTTATGTATCATATATTTAATGCTCAGGGTGTGGTTTCAGTTATTATCGAAATGTTTGGCGGAATCACATTTTTAATTGCAATTTTAAGGAAGGGATCATTATGATAAAGATAGATAACGCTAAAAAAGTGTATAACAATGAGGTAGGAATAGGTCCTTTGAATATCACAATTCCAAAGGCAGGTCTTACTTCTTTAATTGGTCCAAATGGTGCTGGTAAGTCTACCACACTTTTGATGATCGGAAGACTTTTAGATATGGATGAAGGGCAAATTCAGGTAGCGAATATGGATATTGCCAAGTCGAAATCAGAAGACTTAGCAAAGATTTTAACTATTTTAAGGCAAGAAAATCATTTTGTAACAAGGCTAACGATTAGACAATTAGTTGGATTTGGGCGTTTTCCTTATTCAAAGGGAAGATTAACCAATGAGGATGAGGCTATTATTTCTAAATATATCGATTTTTTAGGCTTATCTGATCTAGAAAACAGATATTTAGATGAGCTTTCTGGCGGTCAAAGACAAAGAGCATATGTAGCAATGGTTTTATGTCAAGAGACGGAGTACGTACTTTTAGATGAGCCTCTGAACAATCTTGATGTTGCACGTTCTGTTCAAATGATGGAGCATTTGAGAAATGTCGCTGATGAATTTGGAAGAACCATTCTGACTGTTATGCATGATATAAATTTTGCAGCCAAATATTCTGATCGTATTTGTGCTATGAAGGATGGAAAAATTGCAACTTTTGGAACAGTAGAAGAAGTTATGAACGGAGAAATTTTAACGGATATTTTCGAAACGAAGATCGAAATTATCGATGGTCCTTATGGGCGGGTAGCGATTTATTAGTTATCAGGTGGTCAGCAAAACCAAATGTCATCTATCACGAGGAATAAGTTGTTACTGACTACCTTAAAACTGACCATCTATTTCATTACATACGCGGCTAATACTGCCTGGACCTCACAAATACTATTCAAACATTCAGGTTAACAATAAAATCATAATAGGTAGCAATAATACAGCTGTTGAAATCAGCATGGTCGTTATTGTATTCCCGCTCCTATAGGATACCGTAAGAATAAATATACTAGCCAGTCCTACTATAAATAAACGTTTAACCTGATAAAGAATGAAAAAGCTTAGAATAGAAAGATCATTAAATGCCCATGATATTTCTATAATACTCCTTACAGGTGCCTGTAATCCCTTTATTCCATAGGTTTGAAATATAACAATAATCCTTGGCAAGAAAGAGATCATTGCACTAACGATGGCAAGGCAAATACAAATGAATACCTTCCATCCAATTACAGCTTTTCTTCCTCTGTTGGAAATAGCTATAATCGAATCCATGTTTGTCATTTTTTCTATGGAACCAAAGGAGGATATTCCTAAAATCAACACTATAAATGCCTTTCCATAATCTATTAAGTCTAATTGTCTTGCTTCTTGAGCAAATAAACTATTCCAACCCGTTTGATATACGTACTCTACAGGATATTTTTCTCGTTCTATTGTATTTAATATTTGATATTGATTTTGTGCTCTTTTAAAACCTCGCTCTTCATATCCATTGATTTCAAGCCCAGCAAGCAAATAATCGAAGTAGCTATCGTCTATGTCGCCCTTTTCGTAGCTTTTCATTAATCTTTCTTTCTCTTTTTCTACTTCTTCAAATTGATTCTGTTCCTGCTGTATAAACACCTCTTTATCATGAGACAATTTTCCTGAAAGGATAGTCGAATACTGCTGATAATATAGTTCTTCCTGATCAATAATATACACTAAATCTCCAAAATAAAAAAACTGTATGCCTAAGAAGATGAGCAAAATAAGTAGACCTTTATTCATAATCAACAGCTTATAGCTTTCATGCTTTAATAGGCTGAAATAATGCCCTGTAAAAAACAGAACTCTTCTTTTCGCTTTCATTTTTTCTCCAATCCAATTTCGCCTCTCTTGGGAGGATGTCTCTGTAACATAAATATACATTCCAATACTATTGCCTAAGATAATTGCTATAAGAGCAGTAATAATACCTGAAATAACTATATTTACAGGATAGGAAAATAAATTGATATTCACATAATTAGAGAAATAATGACTGGTATCTAGCAATGCTATCAAATTGAACTGGCTTAATGGGCTAAGCCATGAATGCATATCAATAGTAGTACAAAATATAGCTTCAATACCAAAGATAAAAATAGCAATAAGACTCGAAAGTACATTATTTCTGCATAAGATACACATCAAGAAAAAAACAGATATTACAGCAAAGATACCCAGAACTTTTCCAATAAAAAATAGCACTATGTATTCTAATACAGTAAATTTAAAAGGGCTAGAAATATAGCCTTCAAGAGATTGAATAGGTCGGCTCAAATCCCCTAAGCCTACTTCTTTTGCCGATACTACAAGATTAAAACCGTAAAAGATCAGTACAAATAAAATGGTAAGCAACAATAAAAGGATTGCCTTTGCTGCTATAGTAATTCCATACCCGTTTTTTGTAGCTTTGATTAAAGGCAGCGTTCCTTCTTCTCTCTCAGAAATCAATAAATGCATGACAAAAATGATTAAACTTAAAAGAAGAAAAGCATCCGTTATCTGATGATCTGTTAAAATAAGAACTCCATAGGAAAAATCAGACACTACTTCTACCCCCTTGAGATGCTCATAGGCCTTAGGTGTCTGAAGTAAATTTCTGTAAGCAAATGTATTTGGCTCGGTAAAAACAGAAGACTTCATCATCTTTTCTGCTTGAAAATCCATTTCAGCTAGATAATCATCATACTGAGAGATGATTTTAATTTGCTCTAAAATCAGGTGAAATACACGTTCCGTTCCATAGGAGAATAATTGCTCTCCTTCCTGTATGCCCTGATAGTAGAGTTCTATTTGTGTCTGTATCCACATGTGCTGTTCCTGGTTGCTTTTATTATCTAATTCTTCGTAGACAGAGGACACATCCTTTATACAATAGCCCTCTTCGTTTATACGATAGATATTATAATAAGTAACGAGACCATTTGCCAAAATGAGTCCGAAAATAACAAACCAAGCCACTTTTCTATGAAATAGTTTACGCCCTTCATAATAGATAATCCTTATCATATCATTCTCCAAAATAATACAGGTAAATGTCTTCTAAATCAACATTCTTTTTATTGCGCTTACTGCTTGTCTCTATCTTTTCCTGTATACTCCTAATCAATAAATCCCTATTACCTTTTTGAATAAGCGAACCTTCCTTTAACAGCAATATTTCTTTTGAAATCCATTCAATATCTGATACTACATGTGTAGCAATTAAAACAACCTTGTCAGAGGCAATTTCTACAATTAGGTTTCTCATCAACACACGTTGCTTAGGATCTAGACCAGCCGTTGGCTCATCCATAATGAGTACTTTAGGATCTGTTAATATGGCCTGAGCAATGAGTAATCGCTGTTTCATCCCTCCAGAATAACTTCGAATCTTCTTGCTAGACACATGGGAGAGTTCTACTACATCTAATGCATATGAAATTCTCTCCTTAGCTTCTTTTGATTTTAAACCTTGAAGAGTAGCTATATAAGATAAAAACCTCATTCCTGTAAAGTCTGGGTATAGAGCTTGTTGCTGTGGAACATATCCTAAGATTTTGCGATAATCCTTTCCCATTTCAGCTATATTTTGGCCATTCCAAAACACTGTACCAGAAGTAGCTCTTACATTCCCTGTTAAAATGTTCATCAATGTGCTTTTCCCTGAACCATTCGGCCCTAAAAGACCATAGACTCCTTGACCTAAAACAAAGCTAACACCTTTCAAAGCTACCTTTTGACCATAATTTTTGTACAAATTTTCTACAGTAAGCTCCATCCTTTAACTCCTTAATTAAAACAATTTCTCTGCTGCTTCTAGATTTCCCTTATAATACTCTTCCTTGTCGATCATGTGAACAACAGGCTGTTCCAGTATAAAGTTATAAATAACACCTATGTATTTTTCGGCTGTTTCCCCTATCATTCTAAAGGTAATTGCTCTATCATCTTGAAATAGTTTAGTATGCTCTTTTGAATTCATATCATAATAGCAAATATCTACTTTTTCATCTTCACGGTAGAGACAGTACAATAGCTTTTCACCATCAATTAGACTTGGAGAAACACTGCCTGGATTGGAAGTAAGAAGAGTGCTACCGTTTTTTATTTCTAGTACCAACTTCTTTTCGTCTGTCGCAATATCTAAAAGATATATTGATGTATCGGGACTTTCATAGTTTAGATTTTGATATAGCAACTGACCCTCATATGTGTCAATAAAGATATATGGTAGATAATACCCTGCTATTTGCCCATCTCCACCGTAATCAGGACTACGTTTTCCATTTTCCAATTCTGTCAATTTTCCAGTGTGCATATTATATAAGAGGTATTGAAACATTGGCTCTTTGTTCTCTTCATACCATGATGTTATGTACTCGTAATATGGATCTACATTGCTATCAAATTTCTCAAATTCACCTTGATCATAGGCTTTTTGAAATTCATTTTTCGTCATTTGCTCTAAATTGTTCCAACTTTTGCTGATCAACACATAATCTTTTGAGATAAACTCAAATTCATATGCAGCATTGTTCTTAGACTCATATCTAGTTCCTTCTTTAGGTAGTTCATTTAGCGCTGTTGCTTTTCCGTCTTTAAGATTTATACCTAAGACTACTGTGCTTTGTAACTGTTCTAATTCACTATTGTCTTGCATCGGTTCTCCAATATATTGATAATGCGTTGTAAACCATGCCATACCACCTGCATAATAAACATCACCGATACCGTTTAATACCCAAGAACCAGGAACATAATTGCCAATATCTAAGGAGTAAAGAATCTTTTGATTATTGCCTGAAGGCTCCATTGTAAATAGATCGTATGTGTTACTTTCTTGGTTTAATTTTATTGCATACACATTTTCGCCATACATGGCTAATCCAGTTACATCTCCCATATTTTCATATCGTGCACTACAGTTAGAGTTAGAATGATGGCAATTCGCTTTTCCACAGAGCATATAAGAGTCCTTTGCTTCTAAATCATAATATTGCATTTTTGTATCTTTAAGATAAAATATACCGTAATCACTAACACTATATGTAAACCCAAGGGCACTGGCACCATAGACTACATCTCCTGTAGCATATGAATTCATATAAACAGAAGATTCCGATATAGGCCGGTTTTTTCTACACAAGAGTACGAAAGTTAAAATCAATAACAAAACTAGGATGCTAGATAGAATCTTAAACCTTTTTTTTTGCATATATGTTTCTCCTAAAGTAAATCGTAGTTTTTATTACTATAAAAGCATATAATACCAAACATAAATAGCAATATAGAACATAAAGTATGTTTCATACTTTATTAGCTTGTCTATTATAATTTAGGTCTTTAATCTAGTTATTTTTTAAATGATAATATAATATACACACCATATTATTGTAATATATAGCATATTGTATATTATTTAACTATATATCTTAAGAATACTACATATTTATTAAACATTTTGTCGAACGAAGTCATTTTATAAAGAATTGTTTTTTAATAAACTTATAAATACTGCAGCAAGTGCGGCTTAATCAAGAAAGCCTGCTAATAAAAAGTCAAGTGTTTTTTGAAAATATTTCAGATTGATTTTTGGGCACAACACTAAAACCGCCTGAAAAGCCGGTTTGTAAAAAGGAGGAGATATGGAGAGAAATTAGTTGTTCTGCTCTAAATTACGCAGACACTCTTTGACCTTACCATAGTAGATGCGGAGGAACTTATTAGCTCCAGCAGTCATGTAGACATAGTAAGGTTTACCTTCTGCCCGTTTCTTGTTAAGGAAAAGGTATACAGGATCATCTTCAGGCGCATTCTGGAGCAAGGTGGTCATGACCTGGAACAGTGTTTTGCGAAGCTTTGCAGAGCCTACCTTGGAAGCTCTGTTGCTCTTCTTATTGTGTTGACCAGATTAATTTACACCAGGATCAACGCCAGCAAAGGCTGTTAAGGCTTCTCTGCGGGTGAATCTTGATACGTCACCAATCTCGGCAATGAGCTGAGGACCATAAGTTTTACCTACACCATAAATACTCATGACGGTTGTATACTCAGGCAAAGAGCTGGCAAGGCTATCCATTTCTTTGCGAAGCTGCTCGATATGTTGTGAAGCAAGGTTTAATTGCTGAATACTTTGTTGGATCAACAGCTTGTACGTTTTCTCTTTCGGGAAAACGGCAACAAGTTCTTTGGAGGCCTTAAATAGTATCTCCGGTTTTGAAGGCTGAAAGTTATACTGATTCTTCTTGCAGAAAGCTCTGTAACGCTCTGTAAAGGCCTTTAAGCCGATTTTGCGGACACAGTCCACATGCCAGAAGGAGGATACATAATCCACCCATTTTTCGCTTCCGTTCTCACGGACAGGGCTGTTAAAGAGTTTGTTCACATCGGGATATGTATTGTCCAATAGTGCAATCAGATTTGATTTTGCGCCAACTTTTTGCCTCATAAAGAAGCTGAATTGCGAATTTAAAGTTTTTAACTGAGTACGTATATTATCCATACTCGAATATTGCCGTAATTCAGCCCAGTTGTCAAGAGTATAGCGTGCGATTTTCTTGGCATCAGCAGGATCAGATTTAACCTTACGTAGTGAGTTGTTGCCGAAGTTTTTAATGTGGTGAGGGTTTACCACTGTAACGAAGAATCCAGCTTCATGCAAAGTATTTGCTATAGGCTCGTGATATCTGCCAGTACACTCCATAACAATCTTAGTGTCGCCTTCTAGGGTGCCAAGATATTTGGAGAGTTCATTCATCGCTGCGGATGTATGAGACACATCAAAGGGTTTACGAATAGTCGCCCCACCAGGCTGCAGGACTGCGATGGTGCTCTTGCCTTTTGAAACATCAATACCTACTGCGTTGTACATTCTATGTACCTCCGAAATTGAATTTGCATGGTTCCAGCTTATCTCATTGCTTATTCAATCTCCTGGGTATCAAACGAACGTACACATGGCAGTTCAACCTGCATAAATCGAACGGCTGCAAATGATGGCTGGTTGACGGGCTTTCTTACGGACGCCTATGTTGGGGTCCAAGGAGTGATCAGTCAGACCAATGCCTAACCATTATACAGCTTAAACAATGAGAAGGATAAGTCCCAACTGGCTGTTGGGTGCTTGAACCTTACACTTATATATTAGGAGGAGTCATAACTAAGACTTTCTAAATTTGTGCCTTAACAAGCACGCACATTATAGAATAAGGGTGTAACAAATTTTCAACCATTATCTACCTGCTGCTTAAAAATTGTTCAACTATCGTTTAACGTTATTTCATTACATACGCCGCCAACACTGCCTGTACCTCATAAATACTCAAACTCTTATTAAAAGTCTTTTGTATAGGCATTTGTGTGCCTGAAATCCATATTTTAAGTTCTGCATCTAAATCAAAATGCCCTGCTGTTTCAACACTAAAGTGAGTGATGCTTTTGTAAGGTATAGAATGATACTCGCTCTTTTTGCCTGTTACTCCCTGTTTGTCAATTAAGATTAATCTCTTGTTGGTAAAAATAAATAAATCTCGAATTAATTTATAAGCCTTTTCAATTTGTTCATTTGGAGCAAGTATCTTTGCAAAATCTTTCTGTACACTACCTAAATTTACCTCAGAAGCATTTCCCATCATGCCATCTAATAAACCCATGTAATCCACTCCTTTTTAGATATAACATATATTTTTAATACTTTAAAGTCAAGGAGATAAATTTGCCATTCTTCTCCTGCTTTTCTCTAAAAACAGTTCACTTCTTTATTCTACTAGTATAAAATGAGCGTAAAGGAAGTGAATTTATATGTTAACTAAAAATTTTTTTACTCAAAATAGAAGAGAGCTTTATGAAAATCTACAAGACAATAGCATGGCCATCTTCTTTTCTGGAAAAGCGCCACACAAATCAAATGACGCTTATTATATGTTTGAAGTAGATCGCAATTTTTATTATCTTACTGGTATCGCGCGAGAAGATATTATTCTTGTGGCTATTAAGTACGGTGATGTGGTAGAAGAGTATCTTTTTATCGAAAAATTTGACCCTATCCTTGCTAAGTGGGTTGGCGCAAAGATTAGTGCAGATGAGGCTAAGAGCATCTCTGGCATTGAAAATATAATGTATGTAGAAAATATTAAATCGAAGCTGGTACAGATTTTAGGCAGTGGGGCTTATAATGTAGAAAATGTTTATTTTGATTACAGCAGATACGCTTGGGATTACAGCGATAAAATGTCCTCTGCTTTCTCTACAGAGCTTTTATCGAAATACCCTTATTTAATAAAAAAGAATGCTTCAAAGATTTTGACAAAACTTCGAACTATCAAAAAACCTGAAGAAGTGAAATGCATGAAAAAGGCCATTGATATCACTAAAGAAGGCATTGAAAGTATGATGATTCATGCAAAACCAGGTATGGCAGAATGTGAATTTGAAGCTCATTTTGACTTTGTACTAAAATGCAAAGGTGCTGGACACGCCTTTGATACCATAGCTGCTTCTGGAATCAATGGAACCATACTCCACTATGTAGCGAATAACAAAATTACAGAAGATAATGATTTAATTCTTTTTGATTTAGGGGCGAGTGCAGACAATTACTGTGCAGATATTACAAGAACATTCCCTGTAAATGGTACATTTACGGAAAGACAAAAAGATGTCTACAATGTAGTCTTACACTGTAATAAGGAGATTATCCGACATATGAAACCAGGGGTATCTACTGTAAATCTGAATAAGCTAGCAAAAGATTTATTAGCGCAAGGCTG
This sequence comes from Alkalibaculum bacchi, assembly GCF_003317055.1. NCBI lineage: Bacteria > Bacillati > Bacillota > Clostridia > Eubacteriales > Eubacteriaceae > Alkalibaculum > Alkalibaculum bacchi. The sequence goes on along the minus strand of NZ_QNRX01000011.1, from coordinate 18,765 downwards.
TAAAGAATTAGACCTTATTGACAATCTAGAAGATGTGAGTAAATATTATTACCATAGCATAGGTCATCCGCTGGGGCTAGATACCCATGATGTTGGAGATCGAAATATCATCCTACAACCTGGCATGGTCTATACTTGTGAACCAGGTCTTTATGTTGAAGAAGAAGCGATTGGCATTCGAATTGAAGATGATATCTTAATTACAGAGGATGGCAATATTAATTTGTCGGAGCATATTATTAAAGAGATCGATGATATAGAGGCATTTATGAATAAGTGAGCTGAATGCGGAAAGCGGAAAAAGCCTCGCCTTTAGGTAAGGTAATAAAAACTACAGGATCCTTCGGCTAAAGTCTCGAGGATGACAGATGTGGGCTATTAAACAATGGGACCTACAATTTTTAGGTCCCATTGTTCATTTCAATCTAAAGCATCTGTGCCCTCTTCACCTGTACGAATTCTAATAACTCTCTCTACATCGCTTACAAAAATTTTACCATCTCCTATTTCTCCTGTTTTCACTACATTGATGATTGTATTTATGATATGGTCTACCTTCTCATCTTGAACTACAACGCTTACTTCAATCTTTGGAAGCACATTCATAAAAATTTCTGAACCTCTGTAATATTCTTTCCATCCATTTTGATTTCCACAGCCCATGACCTGACTTATTGTCAAGCCATTTATGTCCATTTTAGATAGTACATCCTTTAACTCCTCTAAAGCACATGGCCTTATAATTGCTTCAATTTTCTTCATATTAACCTCCTCAATCCATTCCTGTAAATGAAGGATATGCATTTTCACTATGCTCTGCCTTATCAAGCCCTTCTATCTCTTCCATATGGTTTACTCGAATCTCCATAAAAAATTGCAAGACTTTCATTATGGCAAAAGTTCCAACTACCGCTAAAATAATAGTAATCAGAATGCTCACTACTTGTGCTGTGAATAATCTTGTATCACCAAAGAAAAGTCCATTCCATTGAGTAGCAGAATGAATAGAACGATGTGCAAATAGTCCAGTGGCAATTGCCCCCCAGATACCTCCTATGCCGTGACATCCGAATGCGTCTAAGGCATCATCGTAGCCAAACTTATGTTTTATGGTACTTACTCCAAAATAACAAATAGGGCTTACAAGAGCGCCAATAATAATTGATGCCCATATAGGTACAAAACCTGCACCTGGGGTAATCGCTACAAGGCCAACTACTGCACCCGTAGCCGCTCCTAACAAGGTTGGCTTACCTCTCGTGATTTTCTCTATAAACATCCATGTAAGCAATGCCATTGCGGCGGAAGTATTCGATGTAATAAGTGCATGAACTGCTAAACCATTAGCTCCAAGTGCACTACCACCATTAAACCCAAACCATCCAAACCACAGTAGAGATGCCCCTATTACGACAAGAGGTATATTATGGGGATGATAATCTGTCATCCCATATCCTTTTCTCTTCCCCAGCATGATAGATGCTACTAAGGCTGAAACACCTGAACTAATGTGTACAACATTTCCACCTGCAAAATCAATAGCTCCAAGTTCCCTTATTAATCCTCCAACGCCCCATACCATATGAGCCATTGGATAATAAACTAGGAAAGACCATAATACGATAAACATAAACAGAGATGAAAATTTCATTCGCTCTACCAATGCACCCGTAATAAGTGCTGGTGTTATAATGGCAAACATCATTTGAAAGGATGCAAAAAGGTTATGGGGTATCGTAGCTGCATAATCTCCATTGGGATTCCAAGTTACACCATTAAATCCAAACCATTGTAGGTTTCCAATTATTCCTCCTAGATCTTTTCCAAAGGATAGGGAATACCCCACTATAACCCATAGAATAGATGCTAATCCAGCTATGAAGAATGTAGACATGATGGTATTTAATACATTTTTTCTGCGAACCATACCACCATAAAAAAAAGCAAGCCCTGGTGTCATAAGAAAAACGAGTGCTGTTGACATGAAGATAAAAGATGTGTCTCCTGTATTCATTTCTTTCCCTCCTTTTTATATAAAAAAAGCTGCTTTACATGGTTTCCCATAAAAGCAGCTCCATTGCCAAAATGAACTTGTATTCTTACTTAGTGCCTAGAAGTAACTAGTCACTGGTATCTAGATATTTCTTTAGCATCAAGATCTGATCCTGCATATAAAATGTCCCATGCAGGAAATAGATCAAAAGTAAACTTTCTTATCAATAAAAAAGAGCTATCTAAACGTATTATTTAAATAGCTCCCTTGCTCTTCATTTACTTGTTAAACTATATTATGCCATAACTATATTTTTGATGCAATATTTTTTTATATTTTTTATTTTTTACTACCTGTTTTTAATTCTCCTACTACAATCCGGTCATTTCCACCTAAGTCCTTCAGCTTCTTTACATGTTTGTAATCATTCTCTTTTAATATCTCTATAACTGCATTTCCTTGATTATAACCTATTTCAAAGGCTAAAAGGCTACCTTTTAAGAGATATTCTTTTGCCTCTGTAGCAATTCTTCTGTAAAAATCTAAGCCATCTATACCACCGTCTAGGGCACCTCTTGGCTCATAAGTGCTTACTTCTATTTGAAGATCTTCGATATCCTTTGCTGGGATATAAGGAGGATTTGATACGATAATATGATATTTGTCACTTATACTCTCAAAACAATCACTTAAGACAAATTGACCATTTTTAATATTTAATTTCCTGGCATTTTCTTTGGCAAGCTCTAAGGCTTCAGGTGATATATCTACTAGGGTTACTTGTGACTTAGGAAATTGTGATGCTATACTTAAACCAATGGCACCGCTACCACATCCAATATCAAGTATGTTTACATCTTCTTCTCTTTGTTTTATATATTCTACTACGTACTCTACTAGAATTTCTGTATCTGGTCTTGGAATCAGTACCTTTTTATTGACTATAAAATCTAAGCCCATAAACTCCTGATGACCTACAATATAAGCCACAGGCTCTCCTTTACATCTTCTGCCTATAAGCTGTTTATATTCCTCTACAAGATCCTCTTGTATATCCTGGTCTTTATGTAGTATAAAATACAATCGCTCTACCTCTAGTAAATTTGCTAAAATTACCTCTGCATCTAGGCGAGGGGAAGGCTTATTGCATTCTTTTAATTGTAAAACAGCTTTATTTAAGATTTGGCTAATTTTCATATTAAGGTCTCCTTCCTACTATAGCAAAAAAGATTAGTCACCTAAAGCAACTAATCTCTCTGTTGGTTTTTTACTCTTCATCTTATAATCCGAATTTTTTCTTAAATTTATCTACTCTACCGCCTGCATCAACTAATTTTTGTTTTCCTGTGAAGAATGGATGACAAGCAGAACATATATCAACTTTTAATTCTTCTTTAACAGAACCTGTTTCAAAAGTGTTTCCACAAGCACATTTAGCGATAGATTTTTTGTAATCTGGATGAATACCTTCTTTCATTACATTCACCTCTTTCCAAAACTTAATATATATAAAATATTCATGTCAATTTTACACTCATAATATTTTATCACGGTTTGTCCCATATGGCAAATATTTTTATCTACTATTTTCTTCTAAACCTGCCTATTATTTTAAATTGTACTTTGAGATCATAAAATGAATAAAATCTTCATTGGTTTTTGTCCTAGATAAAGTATCAATGATTTTCTCCGTTACATCTGCATTAGAAGAATTGCTGTACATCTTGCGGATTCCAAAAACAAGCCTTAATTCTTGTTCTGATAACAATTTATCTTCTCTTCTTGTTCCAGACTTATAAATATCTATGGCAGGGAAGATTCTCTTTTCTGAAAGGCTACGGTCTAAGTGAAGTTCCATATTACCCGTCCCCTTAAACTCTTCAAAGATGACATCATCCATTCGACTGCCTGTCTCAATTAAAGCTGTAGCTAATATGGTTAAACTTCCACCATGCTCTATATTTCTAGCAGCTCCAAAGAATTTCTTTGGCAAGTATAGTGATTCTGGATCTAAGCCACCTGAAAGAGTTCTGCCAGATGGATGTACTACTAGATTATTTGCTCTAGCAAATCGGGTAATACTGTCAATCAATATGACTACATCTTTGCCCTGCTCTACTAAACGCTTTCCTCTCTCTAAAACAATCTCAGCAGCTTTAATATGATTCGATGCCAATTGATCAAAGGTAGAATACACTACATCTCCTTTTATAGACCTTATCATATCTGTAACTTCTTCTGGCCTTTCGTCAATTAAAAGAACGATAAGTTCCATATCAGGATGATTCTTTGCAATAGCATTGGCAACCTGTTTTAATAATACAGTTTTACCAGCCTTAGGTGCTGCCACAATCATCCCTCTCTGTCCTTTCCCTATTGGCGCAAAAAGGTCAATAATTCTAGTAGAGATGGTATTATTATTCGTTTCAAGCTTAATCTTTTCTTCAGGAAATATTGGCGTCAATTTTTCAAAATTGGGTCTATTGACAACGGTCTCAGGTACATCTCCATTTACAGATTCTACATAAAGTAAGGCATCGAATTTTTCCCCTTCATTTGGAATGCGAATCTTTCCGACGATTTTGTCGCCTGTCCGAAGCTTGTAACGCCTAATTTGAGATGGAGATACGTAAATATCATTTTCTCCAGTTAAGTAATTATTGGTTCTAAGGAAGCCAAAGCCATCAGGATTTACTTCTAGTATTCCTATTTGGGATTTGCTATACCTGCTCATATCCTTTTTATCTGGATTGTTCATCATACTAGCTTCTTCTTTTATAATCTGGCTCGTAGTTTTTCCGTTAACATTCTCTACAAATAACATGGCATAATACTTTTCCCCTTCTTTAGGGCTACGAACCTTGCCTTTTATTTCATCACCGGATTCTAATTTGAATTTTTGAATTTGAGAGGCTGAAACATAGACATATTCTTCTGGGGAGATCATATCTTCACTTTTTAGAAAGCCAAATCCTTCTGGGAGAATTTGAAGAGTTCCTTTAAGATTAAAAGATTCGTGGATGTCGTCTTTAAGCTTAGAATATTTATTGGGGTTTTCTTTTTCTTCAAGCGGTTTGATTTCTTCTACTCTATTTTCTGCATGCCTTGCTTTTAATTGAGTTTTTTCTTCTTCTGCATAAATCATTTGAATTTTTTCGATTAGTTCACGTTTTTTATATTTAGTAACTGATGGGATTCCTAATTCCTTTGCTTTATCTCTCAGCTGTATAATTGTTAGTATTTCTAGGTTCTCCATTTATGGACAACACCTCCTATTTTATATTTTCACGATAATCTACGGTCATAGACGAAGTTAAGAATAAAAAATTCAATATAGAAATAATTTATAAATAATTTATACACTATAATACAGTATTTAATATATAGTCATTTTATGAATATAAACATGGCACTCAAAAGAAATTAGTATTAAACAGAGATGATGTTGAATATAATATAGATAATATTTGATTAGACATTATTAATATATCATAATTTTTTCACATGTCAATAAAGAAAAAGATTTTAATACGCAATTTTACTATTGGTGGATAAAATACAGCAAAATTTTAGTATGGCTTTATATCATTATCTTATCCACAATATTTAGATTTATCAATACTTTATTAATGTGAACAACTCTTGTGTTGTTCGACAAAATAATACACAATATCCTGTTCTATTTGTACTTTTTGTGAATTATTAAAAAAGTTATTCACAGTATCAACACTTTTCCCCATAGTTATCCACATTTTTGTCAATAAAGGTGTCGAAGAAATAAAAAAATGCATCCCAAAAAGTTAATAAATCTGTCTAACTTTTTGGGATGCATTTAAAACCACACTATATGTTTAAAGCTATTGTCGATTATTTTTTGCGCTTTTAACGAACTCTCTAAATAAAGGATGCGCTTTATTGGGTCTAGATTTAAACTCTGGATGTGCTTGCGTAGCAACAAACCATGGGTGATCTTTTAATTCAATCATCTCCACTAGTTTGCCATCTGGAGAAACACCGCTGATCATCATACCTTTTTCTTCAAGTACTTCTCTATATTCATTATTTACCTCATAGCGATGTCTATGTCTTTCATCAATAATTGGCTTTCCATATGATTCATAGGACTTTGAGCCTTCTTTTAACTGACACGGATAAAGTCCAAGCCTCATTGTACCACCTTTATCATCAATGTCCTTTTGATCTTGCATAAGGTCAATAACAGGATATGGTGTATTCGGATCTAGTTCTGAACTATGGGCACCTTTTAATCCTACTACATTTCGAGCAAATTCAATAACAGCGATTTGCATGCCTAAGCATAATCCTAAATAAGGTACTTTGTTTAGTCTAGCATACTTGGCTGCTAGGATTTTGCCTTCTACGCCTCTATGCCCAAAGCCACCTGGTACGATAATTCCGTTAACATCTTTAAATACTTCTTTTACATTGTCTTCTTTTATCTCTTCAGAGTGGACCCATTTGATCTCTACTTCACAGTCATTTGCAATTCCACCGTGTTTTAAAGCCTCTACAACAGAAAGATAAGCATCATGTAATTCAACATACTTACCAACTAATGCTATTTTTACTTTATCTTTTAAATTTTTTGATTTTTCAACCATAGAGATCCAATCGCTAGAGTCTACTTGACCACATTTAATAGATAGTTTTTCACATACTAAATTAGCTAGTCCTTCTTTTTCAAGTAGTAAAGGAACCTCGTATAATTCCTCTGCATCTGCATTTTGGATTACTGCTCTTGATTCAATATTGCAGAATAAGCTTATCTTTTCTTTAATATCATCATTTACTTCTTTTTCAGAGCGCAAAATAATAATATCTGGTTGAATTCCTAGCCCTGTCAACTCTTTTACACTATGCTGAGTTGGCTTTGTTTTTAACTCTCCAGCCATATTTAAATAAGGTAGTAATGTTACATGTATAAAAATTACATTTTTATGTCCTAAATCATTTTGCAATTGTCGAATTGCTTCAAGAAAAGGAAGACTTTCAATATCACCAACCGTACCGCCAATTTCAGTGATAACTACATCTGTTGAAGTTTCTTGTCCAACTTTTAAGATATTTTCTTTAATTTCATTTGTAATATGAGGGATAACTTGGACCGTTCCTCCTAAATAATCCCCTTTTCTCTCTTTAGAAATAACAGACCAGTATATTTTTCCAGTGGTCACATTACTCCATTTTGATAAATTTACATCGATAAATCTCTCATAATGACCTAAATCTAAATCTGTTTCTGCACCATCATCTGTTACAAATACTTCACCATGTTGATAAGGGCTCATCGTACCTGGGTCATAATTTAAATAAGGATCAAATTTCTGAATAGATACCTTTAAACCTCTATCTTTTAACAATCTGCCCAATGAAGCTGCAGTAATACCTTTTCCCAGTGAGGAGACCACGCCGCCAGTTACAAAAATATACTTGGTACTCATAAAAAACCTCCATATTTAAGTTAAACTATATTTATCTATATCCTATTTAGACTTTTTCAAACTATTTTAGTTTAATGTTTATTATGAATAATGTCAATTAATTATATATATAAATAGATCATCAATCAATAAAAATAACTGTCTATAATTCTTTAATGTATGAAAATAAGTCCTTTAACATAGCAAAACTCTAACTTATTCAAGTTAGAGTTTCATTAACGTGCTATTTTGTATCTTTTTATTACGATGTACTATTTTCTACTTATTACTTTTTTAGCAGCTTGTACGATATTACTTGCTGTTAAACCATATTTTTCTAATAATTCATTTGGTTTTCCGGATTCGCCAAAGGTATCTTGTACACCTACTTTTTCTAGTGGTGCGAAGGTACCATTTACTAATACATCTGCAACAGCAGATCCAAGCCCGCCAATAATGCTGTGCTCTTCAGCTGTAACGATAGCACCTGTCTCTTGAGCAGCTTTTACAATAGCGTCTTCATCAATTGGCTTAATAGAGCTCATGTTTATTACTCGAGCAGAGATGCCTTCTTTTTCTAATTCTTCAGCAGCTTTTAAGGCTTCTGCAACCATAATACCTACTGCTATAAGTGTAACATCATTTCCCTGGCGTAATTCTACAGATTTTCCAATTTCGAATTCATAGTTTTCATCTAATACGATTGGCAAGTTTGGTCTTCCTAATCTTATGTAAACAGGTCCATCATATTTTGCAGCTTCATTGATCATCTTTTCTGTTTCAACTCCATCAGCTGGGCAAAGTACAATTAAGTTTGGAAGACTTCTCATAATAGCAATATCTTCGATAGACTGATGAGTTGCACCATCTTCTCCAACTGTAAGTCCTGCATGAGTAACGGCTATTTTAACATTTAATTTTGGATAGCAAATAGAATTTCGAATAATCTCAAAAGCTCTTCCTGCTCCAAATACTGCAAAAGTTGATGCAAAAGGAATCTTTCCTGATGCTGCAAGTCCTGCGGCTATACCAAGCATATTTTGTTCTGCAATACCACAGTTGAAATGTCTATCAGGAGTTTTATCGCAGAAAGTAGCTGTATTTGTAGATTTTGATAAATCTGCATCTAAAACGACTATATCCTTGTTTGTTTCTCCAAGTTTTGCAAGTGTATTTCCGTATGCTACTCTAGTAGCTACTTGATTACTCATAGTGTGCCTCCTAACTCTGCTAACGCTTGTTTTGTTTGTTCTTCATTTGGAGCTGAACCATGCCAACCAGCTTGATCTTCCATGAAGGATACACCTTTACCTTTTATGGTTTTGCACACTAATACATTTGGTTTTCCTTCTACAACTTTGCCTAAAGCTTCGCGAATTTGATCAAAATCATGACCATCTTCTACATTGATTACATTCCAGTTAAAGGCAGCGAATTTTCCATCGATTGGATCAGAATTCATTACATCGCAGCATCTTCCGTCAATTTGAAGACCATTGTAATCTACAAATGCTATAAGATTATCTAAATTGTAATGGCTTGCTGACATTGCAGCTTCCCAAATCATGCCTTCAGCTAATTCTCCATCCCCTAATAGAGCATATACTTTTGCGTCATTACCATCTAATTTGTTTGCAATAGCCATTCCTACTGCAGCTGATAAACCTTGCCCTAAAGAACCAGTAGACATGTCCACACCTGGTACGTTTTTCATATCAGGATGTCCTTGTAGTCTGCTGTCGATTTTTCTGAAAGTAAGTAATTCTTCTTTTTCAAAAAAACCTCTTTCTGCTAAAGTTGCATATAGCAAAGGTGAAGCATGTCCTTTTGAAAGAACGAATTTATCTCTACCAGCTTTTTTAGGATCTTTTGGGTCAATATTCATTACTTCAAAGTATAGTAATGTTAAGATTTCTACTCCAGATAAAGACCCACCTGGATGTCCTGATGCAGCATTTGCTATTTCTTTAATAATACTTTGTCTAATATTTGTTGCAATAGCTTTTAAATCTGCCATGTATAACTCTCCTCCTCATTTTTAATCTATATTTTTAAAGCCTTCGCCTATGACCTCATGGACGTCAGCTAATATAACAAAAGCATTTGGATCAATAGAGCGAACGATATCTTTTAACTGAAAGACCTCTGCTCGATTTACTACGCAAAGGAGTACATCTCTATCCTCATTAGTGTATGCGCCTTTACCTCTTAAAGTAGTAACACCTCTATCTAAATCCTTCATAATCCTGTATGCGATTTCTGTAGAATTCTTTGAGATAATGTAGAAGGCTTTTGTATTACTTATACCTTCTTGTATTACGTCCATTAATCGCATATTAATGTAGATTGTCAAAATAGAATATAGTGCAACCTCAATATCTTGAAATGCAATTCCTGCTATAGCTACAACTATAGAGTCTACTATGAGCAACCAAGTAGAAACAGATATTGTTCTAAAATAATGATGCATAAGCGCGGCAAGCAGATCTGTTCCTCCAGTAGTTCCACCAAATCGAAAAATAATACCTATTCCTATTCCCAGCAAGATACCCCCAAAAACAGAAGATAAAAACAAATCATCTGTCAATTGAGGTGATTTTACAATAAAGTCAATACATAATGAAAAGAAAATTGTACCATAGAAACTTTTTGCACCAAATTTTGCTCCTAATAATTTAATGGAAATAATAAATAGTGGAATCGTTAAGACAAGGGTAGTGATACCAATAGGGAAATTTGTAAAATGATATATTACTGCTGCTAAACCACTAAAGCCCCCAGGAGCAATCCTCGCAGGTACGAAAAACGAATTAAAGGCTACCGCCATAATCATGCAGCCAATAGATATCCCAAAATAGTCTAACAATAATTTGCTTATCCTTTTAAAGTTATTGGTCATTTTCTTTCTCCTATTTAATTCATGGTTATTATACCATAACATTTGCTCAATTTATTAACAATCAAATATGTAAACGTGATCAAGTTTTTACTATGATAGATTTTTTGATTTACTTCATAAGGAAGAGTATATATTGTTTGCGCTTGAGTACTAGAAGCTGAATGCAGAAAGTTGAATGCGGAACTTTTGTCCCAATAAGGTAAATATGTAAAAGTCCACTAATACGAATAGCACCTCCTAAAAAGAAAGGTGCTAACTCGTAAATATTCTTAGAAATTTGCCATTCCAAAACTGATTTGTAAGGCTTCATTTACTTGATTCATTAATTCATCGTCTAAGTGACCAATTTTTTCTCTTAGTCTCTTCTTATCTATTGTCCTAATCTGTTCAAGCAAAACAACAGAATCTTTGCTTAGACCGAATTCAGTAGCGTTGATTTCTATATGAGTAGGTAACTTTGACTTATTAATTTGAGATGTTATAGCCGAAATAATAATTGTAGGGCTATACTTGTTGCCAACGTTATTTTGTAGAACAAGCACAGGTCTTACGCCTCCTTGTTCAGACCCTATTACTGGGCTTAAATCTGCATAATAAACGTCTCCTCGTTTGACATTCACCCTTTTTCACTCTCCGATTTAATATTATAAAGTCCTAATAACTTAATTTTTCAAATAAGCTAAATGGAATGGAGTCGTGTGCAAGCTATTTTTTCTCTATTTTCTTGTTGAGAGAGAGTTTACCAAATTAAGTATAGCTTAGAACCCAAACCATTTTCAGTACTTATAATATCTTATAAATTTTGTTATAATTTCGTTACCGAAATTGACAAGAAAACAGAGCGAATGATATGTAATTTTCTCTCAACTGTATTATGGTCAACTATAAAGATTTTTATCCATATTTATGAAATCTTTTTTCCAATAATAAAGTTTAGGAACACGAGGAGATATCATACAAGAAACTTCATAATTAATCGTACCCATCTTTTCTGCCAATTCTTCAATTGGCAAACCAGGTCCATAAAGAAGAACTTCATCATTTACCTTAACCTGTGAAATATGAGTAACATCTACCATACACTGGTCCATGCATATCCTTCCTACAATTTTTGCTCTCTGACCTCTAATGAGGACTTCTCCCTTATTAGAAAGCAATCGACTATACCCATCAGCATAACCAACGGATAAAGTAGCAATTAATCTTTCATCTTCTGCTATATACTTTCTACCGTAACTTACACTATCACCTGAATAGATTTTCTTAAGATTAGCAATTCTGGTTTTAAAGCTTTTTACTGGCTTTAAAGAAATTTTTTCCTTGTTTACTTCTTCAGACGGATACATGCCATATAGAATAATACCTGGACGAACAATATTATATTGGCTCGTAGGCAAATCCATAATAGCAGCACTATTTGATAAGTGTTTAGTGGGAATATCTATTCTCCTTTTCGTTAACAATTTTAGTACTTCTTCAAATGATTCCATCTGAGATAAGCTATAGCTTTTATCTTTTTCATCAGAAGTTGCAAAATGGCTATAAATCCCTTCTACTACCAGATTATCCATAGTATAAATATCCTCTATAGATTTAACACTTTCTTTTATCCCTCTAAAACCTAATCTACCCATACCTGTATCTAATTTTATGTGTATTTTTACAGTTTTAGCAGTTTGTTTAGATAACTCTCTTGCAAAGTCTATATGGTATACTGTAGGAGTCAAATCCCACTCTAATAATTCTCTTATTTCATCATTAGAAATATAACCTAAAATAAGAATAGGGCATCTAATCCCTGCATTTCTCAGTTGTATTCCCTCGTCTACACGGGCCACCGCAAACCGTTTTGCGCCATTTTGAACTAAGGTCTTAGCACATTCAATAGCCCCATGACCATAGGCATCTGCTTTAATGATAGGCATCAATTCGACCTGTTCTCCTACACATTTTTTAATCTCATTATAATTGTCAATTAAATAATCTAAGCGGATTTCACACCAAACGGGCATCATATAAAAAACCTCTTTTCCAAACTAAGATACGAGCTATTATTGTAAGCAAAGGGTTTTACTTAGCTTTGAAACTCAAATCTTAGAGTTTACAATTTTTCTAAAATACTTTCTAACATATAACTTGAATTTTTAGCTGCAAATTCTACAAATTCGTTGTAATTGATCTCTACTTCTTCGTCTGCCTTATCGGAGATTGCTCGAATAATGAGAAAAGGAACTTCATTTAAATAGCACACATGGGCGATAGCGCCACCCTCCATTTCAACACAATATCCTTCAAAATTTTCTACTAAGAAGTGTTTTATTTCACTGCTTGCAATTCCTTGATCGCCTGTTAATACTCTACCTTTAAAGATTTTATGATCTTCTATTGTGATTCCATCAATGATGTCTAATAGTTTTTGATCTGCTACAAAAATACTCTCTTTTAAGCCTGGTACAATTCCTCTTGGATCTCCAAAGACAGAGGCATCTATATCGTGTTGAAGAGAATCTGTAGACACTACAATATCCCCTACATTTAAATCAGGATGAAGTGCCCCAGCCACACCTGTATTGATTACTACATCTACATGAAAGATATCTATTAAAATCTGTGTACACATGGCTGCATTTACCTTACCAATACCTGAACGAACTAAGACGATGTTCTTATCTCTTAATTTCCCTATGTAAAAAGTGAGACTCGCTTTTTCTTCTATTTTAGTTAAATCCATTCTTTCTCTTAAAATAGTAATTTCTTTTTCCATTGCACCTATTATACCTATTATCATTTGTTTTCTCCTTTTTTATATATTTGATATTATTAACACTAATAAGGGTATGGTAACCATCGACAAAAGTGTACTCATAAATGTTCCTGATGATGCTAATTCTGCATGACCTCCATATTCTTTTGCTACAATGGCGCAGTTAGCAGCAATGGGCATACCTGTAATAACTACTGGTACCCCTAATAACAAAGGATCGCTGATAAAATTTTGAAATAAGAGAAGCACTATTAGTGGCAAAATGAGAAGCCTTATAGCTGATATTGCATATAATCGCCACTCTTTAAACATTTCTTTCATATTTACACCACATAAAGATCCTCCTATAAAAATCATAGATAGAGGTGTTGTCATATTTCCTACTAGCTCCATTGGTTGAAGTAAAAAGGCAGGAATTTGTATAGAGAAAGCAAACAATAGAAAGCCAATAATAACAGCTAGAATATTAGGATTTAACAATATCTTTATATTAAACTTTTTCTTTTCACTGGCCATCATGTAAATACCAACGGTATACAGTAAGATGTTAAAAGGTATAATAAAGATTGACCCATAAAATATGGCTTCGCTAGAATAAATAGACAACAATACTGGAAATCCAATAAACGACACATTAGAAAATATGGTCATAAATTGGTATACACCCCTTTCATTGTCTCCATTTGCTCTTAATAGTTTAGGCACTATAAGAGAAATTATGATAGAAATAAAGTAAACTATTATAGATAGTAAAAAAACAGTTTTGATGTCATCTAGTTTATCTTGTGTAAAAGGGATCTGCATCGAAGAAACAATCAACAACGGACTGCATATATTTAATAAAAATTTAGGTAAGCTATTTACTGCTTCTTCACTTAATATGTTTTTCTTTCTACTGCAATAACCAATTATCCCCACTATAAACAAGGTAAGTATCGAAACAAAAATACGATTTAGATTCATAAATTACTCCTTTATTGCTCTTTTTTCAGTCAATGAATTCCATGAAATTATTATACAGTTTTAATTATGCAAATACAATATTACAACTTAATAGGTCTTATTTATTACTTCACTTACTTTATCTAGAAAAGTGCCATTTTAATGCTCTAGCCATCAGCAATCAGCCACCAGCCACTAGTGCTCAAAGGTCAAGTCTTACAGGCCAAATACGCAAGTCTTGTATATAAAAATAATTTAAATAGTAGTTAATTCAAAAGGTAAAACCTTCTTACTGTAAAGTAAAAGAAAAATAACTTCTCCTTAAAAAAGAGAAGTTATTTTTTCTTTTGTAGTGATTAGGCAGTTATTTTTATAATAATAGCAACTATGCTAATTCGTATTTATCCTTGTAATAATTTAAAGGATCCTTGAGGTCTTTGGCAAATTGGACACACACCAGGAGCTTCTAAACCTACGTGAATATGTCCGCATTCTAAACATAGCCATTGGACTGTTCCTGTTTGTTTATACATTTCATTATTCTTAACCCTTTCAGCATATTCTTTAAATCTTTGCTCATGTTTTACTTCTACTTGTGCAACTAAATCAAATACATCTGCTATCTGTATAAACCCTTCTTCTTTAGCTTCTTTAGCCCAAGTAGGATAAAGTATAGAGTTCTCCTCATGCTCACCTGCAGCTGCTGCTTCTAAGTTTTCTAAGGTAGTTCCTAATTCTACAGGATAACCTGCATTAAAAACAGCTATTTGTTCACCTTTAAATTCTTGATTTAGTATTCTAAAGAATCGCTCTGCATGATACTTTTCATTATGAGCCGTCTCGTCGAATACTTGGTAAATGTCTTTTTGTTTTTCCTGTTGAGCTTTCTCTGCATAAAATGTGTACCTATTTCTAGCTTGTGATTCCCCTGAAAAAGCTTTCATTAAATTTTCAGCTGTTTTCGTTCCTTTTAAACTTTTCTCCATATTATCACCTCATATGTATTATTGCCCATTCAAAAAAAATAACTACAATAAGATTGACTTTATTGCTTTGTGAATAATAGTTGAACAGTAGTCAAACAATGGCTAAACGATAGTTAAACAGTTGTAAAAACATTGTTCAATAAGCATTTCTCACTAAAAAAATTAGGCTACCATTGTATGGCAGCCTAGGAAATTTTTTAGTCTTCAGTGTGAGATACTCCTGATGCACCCATATAAGGTACTCCTGGTGCGGAAGTGTATACTGTAACAAATTTGACGGAGTACATATCGCCAACGAGTATATTACCAGTTTGAACTTCTCTCAACTCGATAAAATCAATTCCAACTTGAGTTAATATACCATCTCTGTCAATAAATGTTCCTGTACCAACTAAGAAGTCAATTCTTATATATTGGCCGATAAACTGTTGTAGGTAGCCTTGGATATAATTAGGTCCCATTACAGGTGATATTCTTTGTGGAACACCATTTTGTGGTGGTACAGGTTGCATAGGTTGCATAGGTTGTTGTGGCTGCATAGGCATACCACCTTGAGGTGGGCGCATATACATTGGTGGCATTTGCATAGGTGTTGCATATTTATTTTCAAATGTTGATAAGATTTTTGAACTATCTGGTATTATATTTTTTTTCATTTTAAACTCCTCTTCATTTTTTATGTTTGCGAATATAACGGTGTTGGATCAAAAAAACAGTGTAATCTTATCCTAGAATTAATAACACCACTTTGATTATATGGAAAATACACAGGACAATCTGGTACAAATGGATTCATATACCACAAAGATTCAACGATATTATAAACTTTATTGCCTGCTAGTGCCCAATCTGCAATATCATAGTGTATTTGTTCTGGATTGGCATTATATATATTTTGTGGATTATATTGACCACCTAATGTCTCTGTTGCGCAATCAAATTGACCTGGTTGAAAGATTACTCTTCTCAAATCACCTTGATTAACCCTTTGATATTCTCCTTCGGCGACGTGTACTCTATTCATTACAACTGTTGCTACAGCCTTCATACCAGTGTCTCCTTCGCCTTCGGCTTCGCATTTAATAAGTCTTGCAAGCAATTCTCTAACTGAGTACGCCATATTTTCCTCCTATATTTATTAACAATCTTTATTCATTATATTTTGAGATTTTATTTTTGCTACAAGTCTAAACACTTTGTTTTAATTTATGCAAAATTACTTGAACCATATCATTCAGTATAAATATTTTATTTATAGATTATTAATTAGGGTATAATGATAGTAGATATTATTATATTAATATGAGGTGAAGAATTGTGAGTGTTCATAATAGTGCAAAAAAAGGAGATATTGCAAAGACTGTTTTAATGCCTGGGGATCCCTTACGAGCAAAATTTATTGCTGAAAAGTACTTGGATAGTCCCTTTTGTTTTAATAAAGTAAGGGGTATGCTAGGTTTTACTGGACTATATAAAGGCAAGAAGGTATCCGTAATGGGCTCTGGAATGGGCATGCCCTCTATGAGTATTTACTCTTATGAATTATTTACAGAGTACGATTGCAATAATATTATAAGAATAGGCTCATGTGGTTCGTATCAAAAGGATATTCAAATAAGAGATATTATCCTGGCTATGGCTACCTGCACGAATTCTAATTTTGCACATCAATACCAGCTCCCTGGTAATTTTGCCCCAATAGCAAATTATGATTTATTATCAAAGGCTTATAATATCGCTGGTTCAAGGAATTTAGATGTAAAAGTTGGGAATATATTGACCAGTGATTTATTCTATAATGATGACAAAGATTCCTGGAAAACTTGGGCTAAAATGGGCGTTTTAGGCGTCGAGATGGAGACTGCTGCTCTTTATATGAACGCAACTCAATTAGGAAAGAATGCTTTATCTATTTTGACTGTGAGCGATAGTATCGTAACCTCAGAAGCTACCACTCCAGAAGAGAGAGAGAAAACGTTGACAGATATGATTGAAATTGCTTTAGATTTAGCTATTGAAATCTAATAGCACTGTGATAATTTCCATAAAGTATCAATTTCTTTTTAATAAATATATACAAGGGGGTACCAAAATGAAAAGATTATACAAAAACAAAGCGGAGGGTAAGATAAGCGGCGTGTGTCAAGGAGTATCCGAATACTTCTCTATCGATCCATCTATTGTGAGAATTCTTTGGGTGGTATTATCCTTACCATTAGTAGGTCTTGGGCTATTTCTCTACATTGCATGTGCTTTCATATTGCCTGATAAAAGCGATCTTAATTTTGATGACTATACTATAGACTAACATTAAAGTGCCTTTGGCACTTTAGCCATCAGCAGCTAGTCTTCAGCTTTCAGTGCTAGAGTCAAGTCTTACAGGTCAAAGATTCAATCACATATAAAGAGGGCTTAAATAATATTTTAGTCTAAAAGTAAAACTTTCTATGGGGTCAAAGATCTTTCGCTGGCGCTTAGGTTGACTTAAGCAGTAGCTAGGATCAAAAAGTAACACCTTCCTGTCAAACAAGGAAAGAGTGGAAGGGAGAGCTTTCCACTCTTTTTATAAATACAAAACTAACAAAAGAGGTACTTTATGTCAAATATACGTTACATAGCTAATGCAGGCTTTTTAATTGAAAATATGGGGAAAAAGGTCATGATTGATGCCATTCATGCAAAACAAATAGACCCTTACTATAATGTAGATCGTCAAACAATTGATAAGATCATAAATGGGATTCCTCCATTTGACAATATGGATCTACTATTATTTACACATTACCATCCAGATCACTTTGATGGAGAAGCAACTTTACAAACATTACGTAATCACCCTAATACTAAGCTATTTTCTAGTAAACAAACAGTAGAGTTATTAAAGAACCTATCTCAATACGATATTTCTCTTGAACAACAACTCATTTATGATGAAGTAGAATTAAATACAATAAAGGATTTTAGCGTTAATGGGATTGATTTTTCGGTTGCTTCATTAACCCATGATGGAAATGATTATAAGAATGTGGTTAATTTTTCATATCTATTAAAATTTAAGAATGAACGAATTTATCATTGTGGAGATGCAAAACCAGATTTAATAAATTACGAGAACTTAGGACTAGATAAACTGAATATAAATTATGCATTATTAGATTTTCCATATATTACATTGCCTAGGGCAAGAAAGGTCGTTAGGGATCATATTAAGCCGCAGAAAATTGTATTAATGCATATGCCTAATAAGGAAAAAGATGAATATAATTGGTTGGGATCTATATATAAGGTGGTGGATAGATACGGAGACGAATTGCCGGAGTTGATTTTGTGTGAGGAGCCTGGTAAGGTGGTGGTAAGGTAGTAAGGTGACAAGGTGGTAAGGAAAAGCAAAAGCCACCGCTGGTGGCTAAAAAATAAAACCTTTCACTGAACAATGAAAAAATGAACACTAAACATCGAACAGTACAAATATGCGACCTCTCTATTAAGTCCTTCATATATTGTTCACTATTCATTGTTCAGTGTTCATTGTTCACTGCGACGTGAGTCGCTTAGTTCGACAGAAAAAAAGACCCCTGATAATCAGAGGCCTTTCTTTACTAAACAAATCCGCAACGTCCTATTCTCCCAGGGCGTCACCACCCGAGTACCTTCGGCGCTGGAGGACTTTACTTCTGTGTTCGGTATGGGAACAGGTGTAGCCCCTCCGCTATTGCCGCGGAATGTGTTAGTTCTAAGTT